>NZ_JBSGZO010000003.1:0-75408 GCF_053611045.1 Streptomyces sp. NPDC054841
GGAGCGCGTGCCCAGGCACGCGCTCCGCCGTAGCCCTTCGGGCACGGGAGCTGCCCCCACGCTGCGTTGTCGTCAGTCGCCGACACTCCGCGTGGGATTTTTCCTCCGCCTTGCACACGCACCGCTGTGACATCAGCCGCTCACGCGGCGGGCCGCTCGCTGAAGCCTGATCCAGAAGACAGGCCCTGGCTGCTCACGTCGAGGGCGTGCCCGGGTTATCCACAGGTGGCGGGGGCTGTCGGACCCCTGCCCCACAATGGGAATCCGCAAGAGGAATCCGCAAGGGATCCGCAGCAACCCCTCGCACGACGTCGGAAGGCGGTGACGGCTGCATGGCCGTATGGGACGAGCTGGTCGGGCAGGAGCGTGTCCAGGCGCAGCTCGCCGCCGCTGCCCGGGACGCCGACGCGCTCGTCACGGCACAGGCGGCGGGCGAGCAGCCGCCCGACGCGTCCAAGATGACTCACGCCTGGCTGTTCACCGGTCCGCCCGGCTCCGGCCGCTCCACCGCCGCGCGGGCGTTCGCGGCCGCCCTGCAGTGCACCAGCCCGGACCGCGCGCTCGGCGGCGCGCCAGGCTGTGGATTCTGCGACGGCTGCCACACCAGCCTGGTCGGTACGCACGCTGACGTCGAGGTGGTCCGCACCGATCTGCTCTCCATCGGTGTGAAGGAGACCCGTGACCTGGTCCGCCGCGCGCAGCTCTCGCCTGCGGTGGGCCGCTGGCAGGTCATCGTCCTGGAGGACGCCGACCGGCTCACGGAGGGCGCGGGCAATGTGCTGTTGAAGGCCGTCGAGGAGCCTGCCCCGCGCACGGTCTGGCTGCTCTGCGCGCCGTCCCTGGAGGATGTGCTGCCGACGATCCGGTCCCGCTGCCGCCACCTCACGCTCCGCACCCCGCCCGTCACGGCCGTGGCGGACGTCCTCATCCGGCGGGACGGCATCGAGCCCGAGGCGGCGACGGTCGCCGCCCGGGTGACCCAGGGACACATCGGCCGGGCCCGCCGGCTCGCCACGGACGAGCGGGCCCGGGCCCGCCGAGCCGTCGTCCTCAAGCTCCCGCTTCGTATCGAGGACGTGGGCGGCTGCCTCAGGGCCGCGCAGGAGCTGGTCGATTCCGCCGCGGAGGACGCCAAGCAGGTCTCGGAGGAGATCGACGTCAAGGAGACCGAGGATCTCAAGGCAGCCCTGGGGGCGGCGGCGGGCGGCCGGATGCCGCGCGGCACGGCCGGGGCGATGAAGGAGCTGGAGGACAGGCAGAAGCGCCGCAAGACCCGCACCCAGCGCGACAGCCTCGACCTCGCGCTCACCGACCTGACCGGCTTCTACCGGGACGTGCTGGCGCTTCAGCTGGGTTCCGCGGTCGCTCTCGCGAACGAGGACGTGCGGGACGCGCTCGACCGTGTCGCCCGCGGCTCCAGCCCGGAGCGGACCCTGCGCCGGATAGAAGCGATCCTGGCCTGCCGTGAGGCCCTGGACGCGAATGTGTCGCCGCTGCTGGCGGTGGAGGCCATGACGATGGCACTCCGTGCGGGCTGAGCTGTCCCCGCCGGTGCCGGCGCCGGATTCCGCAGAATCACCCATATGGGAGCGAAGGGGTATGTTCCGGCATTCGGGCGGCTAGGCTCCGAGAATGGACACCAGGCAGCTCCTCCGGACCTCGGCCATCGCGCTCGCCACAGCCCTGGGGCTGCTTGTATCGGGGTGCAGCAGCGGCAGTTCCACCCCGGAGGCGTCCGAGCCGCCGGCGACAGGAGCGGCCGCGCCCTCGCCGGTGCCGACGGCCGCGCTGAAGCCGTTCTACCAGCAGCGGCTGAGCTGGCGGGACTGTGGTGTGCCCGGTTTCCAGTGCGCCACGCTCAAAGCCCCGCTGGACTACGCCGAGCCGGACGGCCCCACGATCAGGCTTGCCGTGTCCCGGGTGAAGGCCACCGGACCGGGCAAGCGCATCGGCTCTCTGCTGGTCAACCCGGGAGGGCCGGGCGGTTCGGCGATCGGCTACCTCCAGGGGTACGCGGGCATCGGCTATCCCGCCCCGGTCCGGGCCCGGTACGACATGGTGGCCATCGACCCGCGGGGCGTGGCCCGCAGTGAACCCGTCGAATGTCTCGCCGGCAAGGCGATGGACACGTACACACAGAGCGACCAGACCCCCGACGACAAAGCCGAGATCAACAAGCTGAGCACGGCGTACAAGGGCTTCGCGGCAGGCTGCGAGTCGCGGTCCGCCACGGTCCTTCCGCATGTCTCGACGGTCGAGGCCGCCCGGGACATGGACATCCTGCGAGCCGTACTGGGCGACGAGAAGCTGTCGTACGTCGGGGCGTCGTACGGCACGTTCCTCGGCGCCACCTACGCCGAACTGTTCCCGGACCGGGCCGGCCGGCTCGTCCTCGACGGGGCGATGGACCCCTCCCTGCCGGCCCGCCAGATGAACCGCGACCAGACCGCGGGCTTCGAGACGGCGTTCCAGTCCTTCGCCGCCGACTGCGTCCAGCGCGCGGACTGCCCGCTCGGCACCGCCTCCACAAAGGACGCCTCGGCCCGGCTGAAGGCCTTCTTCACCAAGGTCGACGCCGCCCCGGTCCCGACCGGCGAGCACCGCGAGCTCACCGAGTCACTGGCCACGACGGGGGTGATCGCCGCGATGTACGACGAGGCGGCCTGGCCACAGCTCCGTGACGGCCTGACCAAAGCCATGAACGGCGACGGCGACGGGCTGCTGGCACTGTCCGACACGTACTACGAGCGGTCGGGCGACGGCTCGTACTCGAACCTGATGTACGCCAACGCCGCCGTGAACTGCCTCGACCTGCCCCCCGCCTTCAACACCCCGGCCCAGGTCTCGTCCGCCGTCGCCGACTTCGAGAAGGCCTCCCCGGTCTTCGGCGAGGGCTTCGCCTGGGCTTCCCTGAACTGCGCCTACTGGCCCACCCCGGCCACCGGCTCCCCGCACCGCATCGAGGCGAAGGGAGCCGATCCGATCGTGGTCGTCGGCACGACCCGCGACCCGGCCACCCCTTACAAATGGGCCCAGGCACTCGCCGGCCAGCTTTCCTCCGGCACCCTGCTCACCTACGACGGCGACGGTCACACGGCGTACGGCCGCGGCAGCGACTGCGTCGACACGGCGATCAACACCTACCTGCTGGAGGGGACACCGCCACCGGCGGGCAAGAAGTGCTGACCGCGACGGGCGCTCCACAGACCGGCCCACGGACCGGCCCAGGGGCTGGTCAGGGGCTGGTCAGGGGCACCCCGATTAACCCTGTAGACTTAGCGCCGCTGCTGATGCGAGCCTGCTCCTGCCGGGACGGGTATATCCGCAGCTTGCCGCCTTAGCTCAGTTGGCCAGAGCAACGCACTCGTAATGCGTAGGTCTCGGGTTCGAATCCCGAAGGCGGCTCACTCTGTGACCAGCGGTTTCCTTCGGGGAGCCGCTGGTCTTTTTTGTGCCCCGTTGCAGTTCCCGTTGCGATAGAACGGATGCTCACCCCCATAGGGCGTCTCCCATCCGCTTCGCCGCGTCGTTCGCGAGCACCGATCCAACGTGTAATGGTGGGCTCGGGTATTGGAACCTCCCGAATGCCTGCCTGAGGGCGGCCGCCCTTTGCGCCTTTTACATTGATATGCCCTGTCCTTCGTAGGACAGCCTCAGCAGGTCTTGCCGCCGCTGACCGAGATACCAATTGCCGGACTGATCGAGATCGATGGTGGTTCTGATGACGGCGGTGTCGCCGGAGGTCACCTCGGCCAGGACCTCTCCTCGCGGCGAGATGATCATGCTGGGGCAGTGCTGGTGAGCGTCCGCGACGTTCGCCGCAAGGACGAACCGCTGGTTCTCCGCTGCGCGGCTGATGAGGTGGCTTCTCCAAACCCCAGCTGGCTCGGCTGTATTTGCGGCGTGGGTGAGATAGATGAACGCCTGTGCTCCGCTGCTGGCAAGGTGCTGCCATTGCTCGGGAAAGCGGATCTCCCGGCAGATCTGGACACCGAGGCTGACTTGCCCGCCGGCCATCGGGATGGAAAGGGTGGAGAGGTCGGTCCCCGCTTCCAGTCGGCCGCGTTCGTTCATCGCCAGGTTGATCTTCCGGTAGATCCACCTCGCGCCGTTGGGTGAAAAGTAGATGGCGGCGTTGCTCCAGACTCCCTGGTCGAAGAGCAACGTGCCGCAGAACAGATGGACCGCTTTCCGCTGCGCCAGGTCGGCGACACGGTCTGTGGCGTTCGCCAAGGCCAGAGTGTCGAGGTCGCCCAGGACGGACAGGTCGCGCCCGTAGCCGGACAGTGCGCCCTCGGGCAGGACGACGATGTCGTCGGGCCGGGCTTCGGCCAAGACCTCGGAGATCAACTCCACATTCCGCTTAACGTCCCAGGTGATAGGGAACTGTGCGACCGTAAGCGATACCTTCATGAATCCTTCTTCCGGCGGCTGATCTCGGCTGCGTATGCCGCCCAGTCTCCGGCGGCGGCTCGTTGCCATTTGACGGCGACGGTGATGTCGATGCCGAGGGTGCGGGCGAGGACCGCGGCGGGCAGTTCGGTAGCGAGCTGGAACAGGGCGGTCGAGCGGGCCTGGGCGAGCCGGATGCCGAGTTTGCGGAGTCGTTCGCCCATGGCCCAGGCGCTGATCGGGCGGCCGGGTTGGCCTCCGGGGAAGAGCCAGGGCGAGTCTGTCCGGGCGAGGACGGCAGGGCTGCGGCGGGCCTCGACCTGCAGTCGGGCCAGGTCAGCGACGGGTGCGGGAAGCTCGACCGGGACAGCGCCGAGACGGATGCGGATTGCTCCGTCGGTCTCCTCGATGTGGTCGACGGTGAGCCGGGAGATCGCCGCGGGCCACTGGGCATAGAGGAGCAACAGCAGGCCGGCGAGGCGGTCTTCGGGCTTGAGGGTGTCGTCGTGCAGCAGACGTCGGGCGGTGGCCCAGCGGGCCTCGTCGTCCATCGGCTGCGAGGGGCCGTTCCATCGCTCGGCCGGGAAGCTGAGATCGCGGGCGATCTTCTGGGCCAGGGCCCAGCGCACGAAGTGGCCTGCCTCCTGGCGAAGACGGGCGTCGTCGCTGGTCATCCAGCGTTCGAGGTCGGTCTGTCGGCAGGAGGCAAGGGTCAAGTTCTGGCCTTCGAGCCAGTTCAGGAGATAGACGCCTGCTCGAAGGTGTTGCCGCGCGACCTGGAGCTGGTAGTACGTGGTCTCCTTGCCGCGACTGCGACGGCGAAGCCGTCGTAGGAGGTGCCAAGTCGCGTACCGGTGCAGGATCTTCCGCCCCTCGGCCGTCTCATGGGAGGTGACGAGGTCTTTGACGTGTCGTTCGAGACGGACCATCTGCTCGTCCCGCATGGGCAGGGCGCCGCTGGCGACGAGGACGCTGCGGATGTGCTCGACGACCTTGCCTTCGGGGAGTTCGTCCAGGGCTTCGTGAGTGAGGAGGCGGCGGCCGGAGCCGAGGTCGGACAGTACGGTGGAGACGATGCCGCCAGAGGGCCAGCGCAACCCGGTGGCGGCTCGTTCGGTGCTGGCCAGGGCCTCATGGAGGGCTTGAAGCTTCGGAGGTATGGCGCCCGAGTCGTTGGCGAGGAGTTCGTGGAGCCGCTGCTTGAGCGTGCAGCGAGGGCACGGACCGGAGGATCGCAGTCGTTCCGCTTCCCCGCAGGTGGGACACGGGCGCCAGAGCTCGGCGTCCGGTGCGGTGCAGGGTCCGCAGATGGGGGCTTCGGCGGTGCCGGAGTGGATGCCGCGGAGCCTCCCGCAGGAGGTGCAGTGAGCTTGGCGTCTGTCGCAGCCACCGCAGCGGGGCAGTCCGGTCAGACGGGAGTGGGTGCCGGGTGCGGTGCGACCACAGATCGAGCAGACCAGGATGGGCAGGGGGCAACAGTTGGGGCAGAGAGGACCGTCAGAGGTGCGGTTCTGTACTCGGCGACGCTTGCCGCAGCCGATGCAGACCTCGACGTTCGCAGGGTCGGTGACCAGGCAGTTCGGACAGAGCGGCCGTCCCTGAGCGTCGCGGATGGCCGGCTCGCGCTGGGCTCCGCAGCGTACGCATTCTTCGATGCGGGACTTGGCGATGCAGTTGCGGCAGACCCGCTGCCCGTCGAGCGGCTTGTCGATGCGGACAACCCGGTGGCAGCGGGGGCAGGCGGGCCTCACGATCCCGGCGACACCGGCCTCGTGCAGAAGGTCGATGAACTTCAGGATTGCGCGATGCGGCGCCAAATGGCCCTCCCCGGTCAGCAGTCGGGGATTCCCTTCCAGGGCCCAGACCAGTCGCTGCCGGTAGGCGGGACGCTGGGGTGCCGTGCGGCGGAGGGCTTCGGCGATCGCATCGCGGTCGGCGCCTGAAGCTATCGTGGTGATCAGTTCGTGGACGACCGTGACCGGATCACGGTCGTCGATGTCGGGGCACATCTTGCAACGCGGCAGGCCCTTGCGGTCCCGGAAGCCGACGCGTCGGACGTTTCCGCAGGTGGTGCACTCGGCGGTCTCCTGTCCGCAGACCGAGCAGAACCAGTCCTGGCCCTTGCGTTGGAGGGTTCGCAGTTGCTTGCCGCACTCGGCGCAGACCGGCGCCGCGATCGCCGCGGCGCCGGCCTTGCGGAGCTCGATGAGGAGATCACCGATGGCCCGTGGCGCCGGGGACCGGCCGTCGGTCAGGACCGCGGGCCTCATCGCCAGGGCCTTGGCCAGGTGCCGCGACTTCGCGCGGCCGCCGACGACGGCGGTGACCACGACCCGGATCGTGTCAGCGTCGAGTGCCTTCTCGGCGTCGGCGACGAGGTCCGTGATCAGGCCGATCGGGTCTGCGACGGCGCGATCGAGATTGTCAGCGGCGGTCATGACCGGTCAACACCCCTGATCCTGGCCCGCTTTGGCCGCAGCCCGCCGAGTCCCTCCGAACCGGATGACGGGCCGCCGCCGACGGCCGCCTTCTTCGGCTTCTTCACGGTGCCAGCCACGGCGATGGGCTCGATGAGGTCGTCCATGGCGCAGTCCAGGATGTCGAGCAGGGCCATGAGGATCTTCAGGCTCAGTCGCTCCGGTCGCTCGACGACGAGCCGATAGACCTGGCTGGAGGACAAGGTGATGCCGCGTTCGGCGAGCGGAGAAAGGAGGTCGGTGGTGGAGAACATCCCGCTGTCGGCCATGACTTTGCGCAGGTGCCAGTGGTAGTCGAGTTTGGCGGCCATCGCCGGATCCCTCCTGTCAGGCTCCGGCGAACGCCGGGGCCAGTGCCTTGTGCAGGGAAGTGTTCATGAAGTCGTCGCTGACGTGCGTGTAGATGGCCAGGGAGCTGTCGCACTCGTGGCCGACCTGCTGCTGGATGAAGCGCCGGTCCACCCCGTCCTCGGTCAGATGCGTGACGTACGAATGGCGAAGTCCGTGCGGGGTCAACTCTTTGTGCAGCCCCAGGGCATCCCGGTATGCCTCGAACCGATCGTTGATCGGCCCGGGCTGCAGGCGGCCCCGCGCTCGGTGATCCACAGAGCAGGGTGATCGGGGAACCCGAAGCGCGGGCGGACATTTTCGACGTAGTCCGCGACCGCCTCGACGGCCCAGTCCATCACCGACAGCACGTTCCGCCGCCGCGGCGGCTGGCCCTTCTTCGCCTTGCCGTAACGGACGTTGAGCGTGCCGTACCGGCCGAACTGCCGAGCCTGCGGGTTGCGTCCGAAGTCGACCACATCGAGCTTGGACGTCTCGGTCCGGCGAAGCCCCCACCCGTAGATGACCTTGAAGAGGGTGGCGTCGCGGTAGGCCGCCAGGACTCCCTTGCGTTTCGCCCGTACCGCTCGTTCGACCTGGTCGTCGGCGTAGTCGAGGAAGAGCTGCAGCTCTTCCCTGGTGAACGGCCGTGCCTCCGGGTCTCCTTCGTAATCCTGCAGGTGAGGGACGGTGTTCCATTCGTGGCAGATCGCCACCGGGAAGGTGCCGAAGGCTTCCTCACAGGCCGGGACCCAGCCGTAGTGGGCGTCGATGAGGAGTTCGGTGAACAGCCGGACCGTGCCCTGGTAGCTGCGGACCGTGGACGGCGCCAGGTGCCTCTCGCTCGTCAACGACGCCGACCATTCGTCCAGGTGGGCAGGCGTCCACCGCCACGGGTACTCGTTGGTGAACTCCAGGAACCGGCGGATCAGCCGTTCCCTCGGGTCGATCGTGTCGTCCTTCAGCCCCCGCGACTTCTGCTGAGCCCGCCAGCCCCGCAGCATCGCGTCGAACATCGCGTCCTCAGGACGCAGCTGGACCACCCCGGAGACGAGCTCCAGGTGAGCCGACCCGGCCAGGGCCACCTTGCGCTGATGCACCACTCCAGACCATCCCTTCTGGAGGGCAAATCATGCATCAGAAGGGATCAGTTCGGCAACATGCCTGCTCAGGAGGCCAGTTCGTAGAGGCTATGAACTGCTTCCGCTTCCTGTCGCGACCAGGTGACCTGCTGATCCTCACCCGTCTGATGCAATTCCCGAGGGTTCGTGTACCGCTGCGTCATTCGCATCGACGAGTGGCCGAGGATCTCCATCACCACGCGCGGGCTCACCCCGGACTCGATCAGCAGAGTGCCCGCTGTGTGCCGGCCGTCGTGCACGCGCGCGTCCCGGATCCCGGCTGCGTCGAGGATGTCCTTCCACTCCTCCCAGTCCATCCGTGGATCGATCGGGCGCCCGTTCTCCTGGCAGAACACGAGGTCGTGCTCCTCCCAGAGCTGACCGGCCGCCAGGCGTTCGCGCAGCTGCTCGGCCCGGTGTGCCCGCAGGATCGGCACCAGCGGCGGCGGGATCGGCGCCAGGCGCTTGTTCTTGCCCTTCGGCTCGCGGAAGACCAGCCCGCCGCCCCTACGCTGCGGGCACACCTTGGCGTGCGCCGTGCAGCCCTTCGGGCACGGCTTCGGGCAGCCGTTCTTCAGCTTGGCGTGCTGCTTGCACGTCGCCTTGCATGCCTTCCGGTGGTGCTTCGTACCGCAGTCGTGTGGGTCCTCGCATCCGTGCTGCCATGTGAGCCGTTGGAGCTGCCACCAGATCTTCATGGTGCCGGTGTCCAGGTCCACGTACTTCCAGCGCAGTCCGAGCGCCTCGCCCTGGCGCAGGCCTTCGGCGAGCGCGACGGACCAGCGGGCCCCGTTTCGGCGCTTGCTCGCATCGGTGAGTACTGCCTTCGCCTCGGCCTGCGTGAGTGGGTCGATCTCCACCTCGGCCGCCGACGGCGGCTCGACCAGTGTCGCTACGTTCCGCGTGACGATGTCCCGCTGCATGGCCACCTTTAGCGCGCGGGCGATGATCCGATGCGTCTTCAGCACGGTGCCCGACGACAGGTCACGGCGCAGCATGCCGAGGTACATCGCATCGAGGCGGTCGGGCGCGAGCTTGTCGACGCGGTGCTTCCCGATGCCCGGGAAGATGTACAGGCGGCACTTGGAGCGGTAGTCGTCCAGGGTGCGCGGCGCCATGGTGCCGTCGGCCACCTTGCGGGCGCACGCGATGTCCATCCAGGTTGTCAGCCACTGCTCGATGGACGGCGGGCGGCCGGCCTTCCGCGTCTTACCCGCGTCCCGCTGCTTCTCCAACTCCTTGACCTTGCGGCGCACCTCCGCCTCATCCGGGCCCTGGCGGTGCCGCCGATCGGGCGCGCCGTTCGGCTTCGTGCCGACGGTAACCCAGCCGTGCCATCTGCCGTCTGCCTCGGAGAAGTAGACCGAGGATTCGCCGTTGCTCCGCCGGCCGCTCATCCCGCCCGCCCCGGACGCCCAGGCGGTACAGGTCACTCCGAAGGTGCGGAAGGTGCGGCCCTACAGGAGAGAGGCCCCATGAAGCCCCACCGCTCCAACCTCATCGCCGGACCCACCGACCTCATCGCCGCCATCGTCCGCAGCTACAAGTGCGGCCACTGCAACAGCGACACCGAGGCACGACGCGACCAGCACGGGAACCCCCACCTGGTCATCCACCACGACGACGGATGCCCCGTCCTCACCGGAGCCATCAGCAGCATCCCCGACACCCTCCGAGCCGCCGCCGGCCAGCCCTGACCGCGCGCACGGCCCAGTTCAAGCCTTACGCGCGAGAGGAGATCAACCCCGATGCCCGCACCCCTCACCCCCGAACAGCGCGAGGCCGTCCTCGACGCCGCCCGATCCGGCGCCTCCCGTAATGAGGTGGCGCGGCAGACCGGCGTCTCACCCGCCTCCGTCACCCGGATCTGCTCGGCCGCCGGCGTCGCCTTCGACCGCACCGCGACCGCCGCCGCCGTGGAGGCCCGCGTCATCGACCTGAAGGCCGCCCGCGTCAACCTCGCCGGGAACCTCCTTGACGACATCACCGAGGCCCGCATGAGGCTCCACCAGACCACGGAGCCGCGGGACTTCTTCGACCTGGCCCGCTCCGTCGCCGTGCTGACGAACGCGCACGTGCGGATCGTCGGCGTGGATGGGCCGCCCGACGAGTCCGAGGGGGCCCGGAGCATGCTCGGCAGCCTCATGGGGCTCCTGAAGGTGGCTTACGACGAAGGCGCTGGCGAGCACCCCACGGCCGCTCTGGACCCCGCAGAAGAGGCCGAGCAGCCGTGACCGACGACGAGCTCCAAGACCGCACGTGGGCCATCGTCGCCACTGTGGCCGATGGCCGGTACGAGGACGTCGATGCGCTTTTGGTCGACCTTGACGAGGACAACCTCGGTCACGTCGTCACCGGCCTGGCTGGCCTCGCCGTGGGTTTCCTGATGCCGCGCGGCACCCGATGGCAGGACACGGGCCGACGGTCCCGTGTCGCGGACACGCTGCGTGCCGAGCTGCTGCGCCGTGCTGTGGCCTATGGGCCGCCCGATGACGCCGCGTAGGCCCGCGGTCATCGAGGCCGGCGGGGTGTTCCTGCCCGCGGAGGTCTGCCACCCCCTGTGGCTCGCCCTTCGGGCCCAGCTCGCCCGCCACCGCGCGGACGGAGGCCAGGTACGGCCCGAAGTCGCCGCGGCGCTGGACGCGTTGCGCGCTGCCGCCCTCACCCACCTGTCCGCGAACGGACATCCCGAACGGACACCAGCGGACATCAGCGCACCCTCGACACGTCGCCTGGTCACCACCGAGGAACTATCCGGCCGCCTCGGGGTGACCGGGCGCCACATTCGTCGCCTTGCTGCACAGCACGGCGTCACAGCCGCCGCACGGGGGTTGTGGCACCCGGAAGACGCCGAGCACCTCGCCCGCCTACGGAAGGACCGCTGATGGCCCCCCAGCCGCTCCCCACCCAGGACCAGGACCCCGACGTACAGGCCGCCCGCACAGCGCAGGCCGCGTACCTCACCGCGGCGCAGGAGGCCCGCTCGTCGTACCGGCTGTCCGCCCTCGCGAAGGCCGAAGCCGTCGATGCTGCGTACACCGCCTACCTCGAAGCGCTCCAGGGCGCGTGGGACCGGCTCCAGGCCCGCCGCCGCGAGCGCCTCGAATGGCTGGAGACCCAGGTGCCGACCGGTCCCGGTATCCCCGCCGGCACGT
The DNA here is from genome assembly GCF_053611045.1 of Streptomyces sp. NPDC054841. Taxonomy (NCBI): domain Bacteria; kingdom Bacillati; phylum Actinomycetota; class Actinomycetes; order Kitasatosporales; family Streptomycetaceae; genus Streptomyces; species Streptomyces sp. NPDC054841. The sequence goes on from NZ_JBSGZO010000003.1 coordinate 11,473, forward strand.
CCCCGGCCGACCGTGCGGTCCTCATGGCCGCGTTCCGGGCCGCGTACGACAAGGCCGCCGGCACCGACTGCGCAGGCCGTATCCGGCTGCTCCAGGAGGCCGAGCGGTTCGACGACGACGCTGGCCGCCGCGGTGCGCTCACTGCGATCGTCGACTTTTCCGAGCTGCACACGATCCGCGATTGGGCGAACGAGCACCTGACCACCGCGGGGTACCTCGACGAGGTGGCGAGCCTGCGCGAGGCCATCGCAGGCCGCTCGACGCGCCCGGATCACCGGCTCGCGGTGCAGGCGTTCCGCGCCGTGCGGGCCCCGGAGGAGGTCCGGCAGCTGCCGCAGCTCCTGCGCCTGCGGGACGCGGCGGAGACGCAGGGACAGGGCCAGTCCACGGCAGCTCGCGCGCACAGCGTGGCGCACTCCCGCTTCCCCCAGCCCGGCCGCTTCTGACCTCTGCCCGTCCTTCGAGGCGGGCTCCCCTGCGCCCGGCACCTCACCACGAGGCGCCGGGCGCCGCTGTGTTCATCGCGTCAGCAGAGCAACCAGCCGGGCCGTGTCAGCCAAGTCGGGGAGCGTCACCGCGGCCCCGGCCTCCGTGAGGTCTTGCTCGCTGCTTCGCCCCGTGGCTACGGCGACCACCCGGACGCCCGTGTCCAGCCCGGCCCGGACATCCGCTGGGGTGTCGCCGACGAGGACCGCGTCCGCGGCCGAGACCCCGGATCGCGTGAGAGCGAGGCCCACTAGCGTGGCGCGTTCGTCAGCGTCCTCCCCGTACGCGCCGGCCGTCAGGTCGATGTGTTGGTCAAGGCCGAACGCGGTCAGCTTGACCTCGGACACGGCTCGGATGTTGCCCGTCACCACGGTCTGGACGACGCCGGGTACCTCGGCCAGTGCAGCGAGCGCGGAGGCTGCCCCGGGCAACGCGTGCCCCCGCTCGCGCAGTTCGGCGACCTGCCGCAGGTGCCCCTCGGCCAGTGCCTTCGCGAACGCCTCGAAGTCGTCCCGCCCAGTCTCCAATCCGTGCAGCTTCGCTGTCTCCCGGAAGATGACCGGCTCCGTCAGACCGTCGATCCTCGCCTGATGCGCCATCTGCCGTCCGGTCACCTGGCGGAAGGCGTCGGCGAACAGAGACCGGCCCACGCCGCGGGTGTCAACCAGCGTGTGATCGATGTCCCACAGCACGAGGCGCCTGGCCATGTTCCCTCCCGGACGTCGACAGCGGACCCCCAGCGTTTCACACGCCCAACCAAAGCCGTGACCCCCCGTGCAGGCAGCGTCTACGCTGAGGAATCGAGCCGAAATCGTGGGAGAGGGGGCAGGCCATGGTGGCTCCAGACCTGCCCATCGGAGACCGCATCCGCCACCACCGCCAGGCAGGGCAGCGCCGGCAGGACGTCATCGCGGGACTGGTCGGGATCACCCCCGACTACCTGTCTCAGATCGAACGCGGTCTGAAGATCCCCACACTGCCCGTGCTGCACGCCATCGCCCGGGAGCTCGGAGTGCCCACCGCCGCCCTACTCGCCGAGAGCGCCGACCCTACCCCCGCGCCCTCGGACACCACCGCGCCAGCCATCACACAGGCACTCATGGGCTACGGGCCGCCGCGCAGCGCAGCCGTCGACCCGCCCCACGTGCTCCGCGAGCGTGTAGAGAGCGCCTGGCACGTCTGGCAGACCTCGCCCAACCGATTCACCCAGGCCTCCGACGTCCTGCCCGACCTGATCGCCGACACCGAGCACGCCTTACGCGCCCACCGCACCGGCAACGACGCCGCCGCCCGCCGGGAGACCCTGCGCGTCGCGGCAGACCTGTACTTCCTGCTTCGCTCGTAACCTCCGCCGCACCGGTCGAGTCGACCTGTCCCTGATGGCCGCGGACCGAGCAGCCCGCGCCGCCGAGGACGCCGACGACCCGCTGCGGATCGCCGCCGCGAGCTGGAACCTCGGGCACGTCCTGCTCGCCACACAGGAACCCGACGGCGCAGAAGAGGTCGCCGCACGCAGCATCGAGCAGCTGCGCCCACGCGTCACCGACGCGGCCCCGGACTACGCCGCGATGGTCGGTGCCCTCCAACTGGTCACGGTCGTCGCCGCCGCCCGCCGGAGGGACTGGTGGGCCGCCCGCGACCGGCTGTCAAAGCACGCGTGGCCCGCCGCCCGCCAGGCCGGGGAAGGCAACGTCATGTGGACCGTGTTCGGCCCCACCAATGTCGAACTACACCGGGTCAGCATCGAGATGGAAGCCGGAGAGGCGGCGGAAGCACTGCGCGCGGCGGACGCCATCAACACGGGCGATCTGCCATCGCTAGAGCGGTCGTTCACCTTCACCCTCGAAGTGGCGCGCTGCTACGACCTGCGCCGCGAGGACGCGGCGGTCCTGCTGCACCTGCTGGAACTGGAGCGGTTGGCGCCGGAAGACCTCGCACGAGCCCCGATGGCCCGGGCCATGATGCTCGGCCTGATCCGCCGGGCACGGGCGATGCACGCGCGGCAGGCCGAGGCGCTCGCCGAGCGGATGGGCGTGCTCTGACCCGAGCTGACAGTTCGGCTGAGCTGTCAGTTCGCGCCGCTCCGGGTCGCCATACCTACGGTCCTGGTCATGGAGACGGGAACCCGGCCTGCCGCGGCCGTGAGCGCGGCGAATCCAGGATGGTGCCACTGGCACGTGGGCTCGTCGGAGACGGCGGTGCTGATCCAGTACGGTGAGCGGTCCTCCGGGCCGCCGGTGGCTCTGTACGCGTGCGCGCCGTGCCGCGAGCAGCGCCACCTCGTACCTCTCCGGCGAGGTGCGTGATGCTCCGACAGTGGGACTACGCCAAGACCACTTATGACGGCCGCACAGGGCTGATCACGATGGACCTTGGCAGCATGTACCGCGTGCGTTTCCACCACGGGCCGGCCCCCCGGCCCGGACTCGTAGGAGAGGCGACCATCCGCCGCGAATACCTGGTGCGGGCGGACGAGCAGCAGAAGGCCGAGGCCATCGCGGCCGGACTTGTCCCGGAGCGCGAGCGCAGTTTCCTGCCCCCCAAGCCCCGCACCCGACGCTAACGGCGCAGCGTGCGGTGAAGCGGTCGCCCGACGGCGAGCAACACGAGGGCACCCGCTGCAACACCCCCGGTCGGCCATAGGTCCCGTCGTCCTGGCCGGCTGGGGCTCCCCAGACACCCGCTCTGGCCCCGTGGCCCTGGAACAGCTCGGACGCCATGCCGATCCGGGTGGGCCTTCGCAATGCGCATGTGGCCAGAGCGGGCCTCCTTCACGAACTCCCAACCAGAGAGGCACATCCATGGGAACCATCAGCAACGGCCGTACGACGAAGGCCTATGAGAACGTGAGTGCTCCGGGCCTGGACTGGCGTAAGGCGAGCCGGACGGACCTGGATCCGATCCTGAAGGACTGCGTCATCCTCGCCGAGGCACCGGCCGCCGAGGACCACCCGCACCCGCACGTCCCGGACGGAACCCGCATGGTCGCCCTCTCCGACGACAAGGACCCCGGCAGCCCCATCCTCTACTTCACCCGCGCGGAGATCGGGAAGTTCTTCGAGGGCGTGAAGGCCGGCGACTTCGACGACCTCATGCCGACCCACGGGGAGATGTTGCAGGCCGCCGCCGTGGCCAGCTGACCGTGAACGCGCAAGAGGTCACCGCGGCGTTCGCGCACGTGCAGAAGCAGTTCAGCCGCACCCCGTGCCGGGAGTGCCGCGGCCGCAATACGGTCGCCCTAGTGTACGAGGGCGTCGTCATCGTCTCGTGCGAGAGCTGCGGCGGCGCCACCCGCAAGGGCCAGCTCGCGCACCGCTGACCCGCCGCGAGACCGCCCCGGCCTGCCGTCCGTCCCCCGTCGGCCGGCCGGGGCAACACCCCAGCGCTACTTCCCCATCTGGTCCGACAGGTCCTGGACGAGACGCCAGTCGTCCCCGTCCCGCTCGAAGACGAGCCGCTGGGACGAACCCCATGGCGTGTTCGGACTCAGCTTCCTTCCGTACGTGTCGGAGGTGTACGGAGTGGTGATCTCATCGACGTCCACGATGAATTGGTCGCCCTTTTTCTTCACCTCGTCCACGACGGCTCTGGCGTCGGCCTGATTCCAGACCATGCCGGCCAGCGGGGCGTGCTGCCGCCACTGCGCCTCAGGTGCATCCGCGCGCCGCTGGAAGAACTCCTCGGCAGCCTGCTCGAGAGACTTCCGTTCTGCCTCCCGCTCGGCTGCCGCGGCCTGGTTCTTCACCACCAGTCCGCCGGGCACCGCCACAAGCACCGCCGCAGCCGCGGCCAGCCCCACCTTGTGCTTCTTCTGCACCTTGCTCCCCACCCCTATATGCATCGACATATCGATGCATCGATCTGCCGGGAGAGTAACAACGATCAAACCGCCTGCCTAGACAAATCCGCAGGCAGGAGCGTCTCGCTCGCCGCCGCACTGGCGGAAGTGGTCCTCATTGGAGGATGGCGACGCCGAGCGCCGCGAAGGTCAGGATGAGCGCGCACGTCCCGAGTGCGGGCAGCGCGTAGAGGTCGCGGCGGTGGGCCGGGCCCGCGAGGCTGAGCCCCACGAACCCGGCCACCGTCGCCGCGGCGAAGAACACGGCGAGAAGCACGGGCTACCCCGCCTCGGGGCCGTCCGTCGCGCGCCGGCTGAGGGCTGTCGCACGGCCGTCGTACGTCGGCACCCGGAGCGACATGCGCGGCGGCGCGACGCCTTCGGGATACAGGCCCTCGTCCCACGCCCACCGGTAGCCATGGGCGACGAACGCGACGGCCAGGCGTACGGCGTCGCGGGGCGTCAGTCCGGTGCAGGCGATCGTCGCAAGGTCGCGGCACAGCTGATCATCGAGCTCGAGCTCCAGACGCGGCGCGACGGGCGTCTCTCCGCTGTCGCGGCTCGGTGGTGCCGGCTGCGGCGGCGTCGCATGGGCCTGTCGTGCCTCGTCGCGTTCGGCCGCCTTAATGTCGCGCGACACGGTGTCCTTCGACGTGCCGAGTTGGTCAGCGATGGCTCGGAGCGACAGGCCGTCGCGACAGAGCCGCAGGGCCGTCGCGCGACGCTCTGCCAGGGCGGTACTCATCGGCCCTCACCTCCGCGGCGTGCCGGATCGCACATCGGGCAGGCGTGGAAGGCGTCCGTGGACTCGTGGCAGCGGTCGACACAGGCGCGGCACCACGGGGTGTCGGCGTGCCGGGCGCGGCCGTCGAACCGCTTGTCCGTAGGGTCGAACGGCTGACGGCAGTGCCCGCAGGCCGGGGCCGGCTCGCTGCCGTGGTGGCGGTATCCGTTGGGCGGGTGGTCGGCGAGCCGCTCGCGGAGGTACTGGGTGGTCCACTCGACGTTCGTCAGCGGCTTGTCGTCGAGGACGCTGCGGAGCGCGATCACCGAGTGCATGGCGCGGTCATTCAGCACGCGGTCGCGCGCCTCGCGGTCGCCGATCGTTGCGGGGGACGGGATGTCGAGCGCTTCGAGGACGGCCGCGAGGAGGTCGCGCATCGGGTCGGTGATCACTGCGACACCCCCTCGGCGACCAGCCGCAGGAGCGCCGCGTACTCGCCACGGGTCTGCCCGGGGCGTACGGGCGGCGCGGCGGCGAGTAGGGCCTGCTCGCCGCCGTATGCGGCCTCGGTGGGGCCGTGGAGTCGCTCGGCGAACACGAGGGCCTGCGCGAGTCGGGTTGCCTCGCGCATCTCGGCGTTGGGCCGGTAGCTGCTCAGTTTGTCGGCGAGCTGGGTGAGGAGGGTGCGGGTGTCGGCACTGAGTACGGGCGGACTGCCCGCAGCGGCCGTTGTACGGTCCTGCATGGGTCTGAGCTCCCTTGAAGCCGAAGGGGTTCGGATCAAGGCCCCGGGCTGGTGTTTGCGTCACCGGTTCGGGGCCGCCGTGTCTCCGGAGCGGAGACCGGTGGGGGAGCGGGGGGCCGCGGGCACCGGCCGTTGCAGTTGCCGTTGCAGTTCGCCACCGATCGGGGTGGGTCGTAGGCGTGCGATAGCGCGCGCGACCAGCGGTTTCGACCCGTGGCGACTCTCGGCAGCTACGCAGTACGGAAACTCGTAATGCGTAGGTCTCGGGTTCGAATCCCGAAGGCGGCTCCATTCATACCCAGGTCAGGCAGTGTCTGACCTGGGCTTTTGTGTTCCCGTGCTGACTGCCCGTCAGGTCGCGCGACGGTGGGACGGGCAGGGGAGCGCGAGGGGAGTGCACTGAAATCCTTGGATCACGACCATGTCCGCGTGGATGAGTTCCATGTCTGTGTGATGGCCGCACCTGAACCACCCGGGGTTCGGTGGGCCCCGTCCTCTCCGGGGTGAGGCCACGGCACGGTGCGGCCCCTACCGAGAGCTGACGTGCTTCTTCGCGAGTCGGGATCGCCACGCCCAGCTGGTGAGCCCCCCAACGGCGAGGGAGACGATGATGGCACCCCAGTCGATGACGTGGGGGAGGCCGGGAAAGAAGGCGAAGAAGGCGAGGACTGCGGCCGCGCCGACGAGGAAGGCGATGATGCCGGCGCGGCGGCGCTTGGTTTCCCAGTCGGGGACTTCGTTCGTGGGCTGAGTGCTCATGTGCGGCTCACTTCGTGATGTGGTGGCACTGGCTGACCCGGCGGACACCGTTGATGTTCAGGTGGGCGCATGCCTTGCCGTAGTGCGGAAGCTTCTGCGGTGCGTTGTTCCGCATCGGGTCGATCTTGCACTCGGTGTGGGTCTTGCCACGGGAGGTTCGGTACGTCTTGTTGCCGGTGTCCGCGTAGGTGAAGTCGATCCGCCAGTTGCAGAAGCCGGCGTTGAGGGCTCCGACGAATCCGCAGTCGACGCCAGCGTTCTGGTAGGTGATGTCCTTGCCCTCGCCGCGGATGATGTGGCTGAACATGCAGCCGTGGGGACCTTCATGGTGACGCCACCGACTTGGTAATCGAAGCTGGCCACGGGTGTGGACCCGATGGCCGTGGCGCGCGCCTGTGCCGGGGCTAAGAGCGCGAGTACGGATGCCGCGGCGACAGCTGTCGTGGTTCGGGCCATGAGGTGAGCGAACATGCTCGGTGCTCCTTTGGGTGAGTGTCCCTGCAGAGCAGAGAACGCCCCTGAACGGCCCTTGTTTCGTCTCGGTACGACGGTCCACTACGAAGAGTGATCAACAGATAGGAGTGCTGACCGGCTGTTGGGGCTGGAAGGGGCAAGGTCGGACGCGTGAGCGCTACGTGAGCGGACTGGATGGGCAGGGTGGATAGGGTGGGCACGCGGGCTGAGGGTCGTAGGTCCATGACCTGGGAAAACGGGATTCCGGAGCACCCTCCAGCACCAGCCGGGATGATCTTTTGGGGCCTCGTAATGCGTAGGTCTCGGGTTGGAATCCCGAAGGCGGCTCCGCGCAGGGCCAGGTCAGATATCAGCTGACCCGGCCCTTTTGCTTTCCCGTGACGTGCCGGGGCATGCCGCGGCTGGGTCCGGAAGGCCGTACGTGAGCATGTGTGAGTGCCGGACGGCGGAACTGACTCCGAGGTAACCGGCCGGGGCCGAGGGTGAGGGCCGATTCCAGGAGGCCGTCTCGTTCCAGGCGATCAAGTACATCACCCGCAGCGCCGTGTTCGCTGTGCACGAACTTTCGTAGGTGTCCCGGTCGGCCAGTAGGCACACCGGGGTGCCCGTCTGTGCGTACGCGCTCGGTTTCTCTTCCCGGTCGCGTTTGAGGGTGTCGGTTTCGGAGCCGTCCCGCGGCGGGGGGGATCGGGGCGGGCGCGTAGTTTACCTGCGCTGATGGATTCGTTGAGCAGGTTTTCCCCAGCCGGGGTCCGCGCGGCAGACTGGGGTCGGGCCCGGCCTCGTCCCGCCGGTTCCGCCCCGTCGTACGAGGAAGCTGCTGACGCCCGTGAGTGACGATTCCCTGGCCCCGCCCCCGGCTGTGCCGGCAGGCTCTGTGCCCCCGGGCTCCGTGCCTCCGGGTCCGACGTCCCCGGAGGACGGAGACGAGGATGCTTTCGGGATCGACGCCTTCACCCTCGACGACCGGCTGCGGCTCTTCCACTTCGCAGCTGCAGAGAAGCGTCACGAGTACCTGTGGCTGCTGCGTGCCTTCGAGAGGGGCCGGGCCAACTACCAGGTGCTGCTACATGCTTCCGACGCGGCCGCCCTGGTGGGCAGGCTGGTCGCGGACCATCCAGGGGCGGCCGTGGGCGACGTACAGCCGCTGCTGGACGCGCTCGCCGAGTGGCGGGTCCTGGACCGCAGCTACGACGGGACGCGGGCGGCAAACCTGGCGGAGTACCGCAACCGGCACTACGTGTACCAGTTCACCCAGGCCGGATACCGGGCCTACCGGGCGGTGGAGGACGTGCTCGGCGCCGCCCTGGAGGACGCGCAGCTCTCCCGGCTCGTCTTCCCCGACATCCTCGCCGACTTGACCGCGCTCGCCGAGGCGAACGCCGCGGGCGACGCCGAGGAGGTCTATCGGAAGCTGGGCCGCCTGGACTCCGTGCTGAACGAGATGGCGCAGCGGGCTGCCCGCTTCTATCTGATGCTCGGCGACCTGGCGCGGACCAATGACACCCGGCCCGAGGTGTTCCTCGCGCACAAGGACGCGCTGCTCGCGCACATGCGGGAGTTCACCGCCGAACTCGGGCGCTACGCCCCGCTGCTCGCCGAGGGGGTGGAGAAGGCCGCGGCCAGCGGCGTGGACCGGATGGTCGAGTACGCCGCGGAGGCCGACGAGCGGCTCTTCCGGACCCCGGCCGCCCGTCTGGACGACTGGCGGCAGCGGTGGGGCGGCATCGTGCACTGGTTCGGGGAGCGTGAGCACAGCGAGGCCGAGCGGCTGCAGGACGCCACGGTCACCGCGATCCGCTCGGTCCTCGCGCTGCTGAGGCGGGTCACCGAAGCGCGGCGCGGCGGAGTCAGCCGGGAGAGCCAGCTGCGCCACCTCGCCCAGTGGTTCACCTCATGTGTCAGCGACGACGACGCGCACGCCCTGTTCCAGGCGGTGTTCGGGCTCGGTGCGCCCCGGCACATCGCCGTCCCCTATCCGGACCCCGAGCTGATTCCCGGGCGTACCTCGTGGTGGGAGGCCGAGCCGGTGGAGCTGGCCCGCATCCTGGTGCAGTCAGGCCGCACCCCTGCCCTCAAGGGGCCGGGACGGATCGAGCGCAACGACCCCGAGCGGGCCCGGCTGCGGGCCGCGCAGATCAAGGAGCAGGCCGAGAGCCGGGGGGCGGCTGTCTCGCTGGCCCGCGACGGCGCGTACGGCAGGGTCCTGGACGAGGCCGAGACCCGCGCGCTGCTCTCCCTGATGGACGTGGCGCTGGCCGCGCGGGTGCCGGTCACCCGGGGTGTCGCGGGGCCGACGGCCTCCGGCTCGGCGCACGGGGTGCGGCTCACCCTCGTCCCGACGGGGCCCGGCGAGGCGTTCACCACGGTGCGCACCGTACGTGGCGACCTGCACCTGGACGGACTGCGCCTGGAGGTCACCGGATGAGCACCCGCGTCGCCGAGAACGTATCGGCCCTGGAACTGGCCGATTACCAGAAGGCCGTACGTCTCGTGCTGCGGCATCCGCTCATCACGCCGGTGCACCCGGACGGCGGCGCGCTCGCGACCGTGCGGCGCTGGGCCGAGCAGTTGCGTACCGATCTGATGGAGGTGCTCGGCTACCGGCTGATCACCACCGCCGACACCGCCCGCCTCCAGCGCGCCCAGGACCAACTGGACCCCACCCGGCCTGCGCTCAGCCGGTCCGGTCGCCCCTTCGACCGGCGCCGCTACGCCTACCTCGCCCTCGCCTTGGCCGCGCTGGGCCGGCACGGCGCGCAGGTTGCGCTCGGTGAACTCGCCGACGCCGCCGCCGCGGACGCCGCCCGCATCGACGGGCTCGGCCTGGACACCGGCCGCAAGCACGACCGCGACGCCTTCGTCGACGCCGTCAGCTGGCTCACCGAACGCGGCGCGCTGCGCCTGGCCGACGGCTCGGCCGCCTCTTGGGTCTCCGATCCGGAGCGGGCCGAGGCGCTGTACGACATCGACCGGGAGGTGCTCACCGCCGTCCACCAGCCCACCCGCGTCCTCCAGCACGTCACGTCGGTGACCGCGCTGCTGGACTCCGCGGGTGCGCGGAGTCTGTCCGAGGGGCGCCGGGCGCAGCGCCTCTCCGCGTCCCGGCGGGCGAGGCGCCTGGTCCTGGAGCACCCGGTCGCCTATTACGCCGACGCCGACCCCGAGCTGACCGGCCAGCTGCGTGCCCCCGCGCTCGCCGAGGACCTCACCCGCCTCACCGGCCTCACCGTCGAGCGGCGCGCGGAGGGCATCGCCCTGGTGGACACCTCGGGACGCCTCTCCGATACGCGGTTCCCCGGCGGCGGCACCGTCGCACAGGCCGCCCTACTGCTCGGCGCGCGGATCAGCGAGGCCGCAGTGCGCACCGGGCGGCACGCGCCCGAGTCGCTGCCCGCGCCGAGTGCCGCCGAGCGCCTCGCGGACCGGGCTGGCCGGATCGACCTTGCTCTCCCCGCGCAGGGTGTGTTCGAACAGGCCACGGCAGACCGGGAGGATACGGAGGAAGAGGCGGAGGGGGAGAACGAGGCGCCCGCCGCCCCGGAGGTCCGCCACCCCTTCGTCACCACCTCCTGGCTGCGCGCCCGGACCAAGGAGATCACCGAGCAGTACGGTGCCGGGTTCGCCGCCGACCTGCGCGGCGACCCCGACCGGCTCCTCGACCAGGCCTTGGACCTGCTGGCCGCCATGTCGCTCGTCGTGCGGGTGGTGGGCGGGGTTCTCGCGCTGCCGCTGCTGGCCCGTTACCGCGGGGTGACGGTTGAGGTGAAGGCGCGCCCCCGCGTTCGTACCACCCGGAGCCCCGGGAGCCCCAGGAGTGCCGGAAGTTCCGAAGCAGCGGCCCCCGACGCCCTGTTCCCCGCAGACGACGTGAAGGACCCTGCCCAGTGAGCACCCCACCCACCGACCTCCAGCCCCGGTTCGTTCCCACTCGTGCCGGGATCGTCAACCTGTGGGACTACCGCGACGAGGAGTTCTCCTTCGCCGGCGGTTGGCTCGTGCTGCGCGGCCCCAACGGATCCGGCAAGACCAAGGCCCTTGAGGTGCTTTTCCCGTTCGTCCTGGACGGGCGGATCGACCCCAAGCGGCTCAACCCGTTCGCCGCCGAGGACCGCACCATGAAGTCCAACCTGCTCTTTCGCGGGCAGGAGGGTGCACTCGGCTATGTGTGGATCGAATTCACCCACCGCATCACCAGACAGGCCGTCACCTGCGGCATCGGCCTGCACGCCCAGAAGCACCGGGACACCCCCGCCCGCTGGCACTTCGTCGCCGACGGCCGCATCGGCGAGGACTTCTCACTGCTGACCGACGACGACCGGCCGCTGACGAAGAAGCAGCTGGCAGCCGAACTCGCCCCGTTGAGCGCCGAGGTGATCGCCTCGGCCACGGACTACCGCACCTCCGTCGACCAGCGCCTGTTCGGCCTCGGCCGGGAGCGCTACGAACAGCTGCTCACCCTCATCCTCACGCTGCGCCGCCCGCAGCTCGCCAAGAACCTCGACCCGGCCAAGCTCTCCGACACTCTCACCGAAGGTCTGCGCCCGCTGGACGAGGACCTGATCGGTGAGGCCGCCCGCTCCTTCGACGACATGGAGTCCGTGCAGCGCACCCTGGAGGGCCTGGTCGCCGCCGACCAGGCCACCGGGTCCTTCCTTGCCGCGTACTCGACGTACCTGCGGGTCAACGCCCGCGTCGCCGCCGACAGGCTCAGCGCCCGGCGGGCCGAGAGCGGCGAGCGCGATCGCGCTCTCGCCGCGTCGGAAACGGAGCTCGGCGAGGCCCGCGAGCAGCGCGAGGCGGCCGGAGTACGGGCCGACGAGGCCGAGGCCGCGCTTGCCGCGCTGCGCGCCCGCCTGGAGCAGTTGCGTTCCTCGGCCGCCTACCAGGCCGTCGAGCAACTCGCCGATCTGGAACGCCTGGTGCGCACCTGCGAACAGACCGCCCGGCAGGCCGCCGTCGAGCGCGAACGCCGTACCGCCGCCACCGGCCGGGCCCGCGCCGAGGCCGAACGCGCCGGGCAGCTGGCCGCCGAACTCGCCACCGCCGTCAGCGCCTCGGCCGCCGCCCTCGCCGACCACGCGCACCGCGCCGGCATCCCCTGGACCCCTGCCGACGCCGTCCCCTCCGCTCTTGCCGAACGCGCCTCGGCGCGCGCCGTCGCCCGCCACGAAGGCGTACGGGCGGTACGGGCCGCCGCGGCAGACCTGCGCGAAACCGAGCGTGGGCGGGACGCGGCCCGCGCCGGACAGGAGCGCGCCCAGGAGGCGGCCCGGGCCGCCGAGACGGAGGAGCGAGCGGCCCAGGACGTGCTCAGCGCCGCCCACACGCGGGCCCGGGAGGAACTCGGACGGTGGCAGGACCAGTACGGGCAGCTGCTGCCCGAAGGCACCGCCGAACTGCTCGCGCGGGCCCTCGATGCCGCCGCCGAGCCGGATGGCCCGGAAGCCGGCACCCCCGCACTCACCGACCTGTTCACCGAGGCCACCGCCCCCGCCGTCCAGGGCCTGCGAGACCGGCTCGCCGCCCTGCGCGGCGAGCTCGGCGCGCTGGAGGCCCGCCGGGCCGAGACCGAGGCCGAACGGACACGGATCGCCGCCGAACACGACGACGCACCGCCTGCCGCCCGCGGCCGCACCGCCGACCGTGACAGCCTGGAAGGTGCTCTCCCCCTGTGGCGGCTGGTCGACTTCGCCGACGGCCTCGACGACACGGAACGCGCGGGTGTGGAGGCGGCTCTGGAGGCCTCCGGGCTGCTCGACGCGCTCGTCACCGTCGATGAGCCCCCCACCGGTGACGGCGACGGATACCTGCGCGCCACTGCCCCCGTCGACGGTCCCAGCCTCGCCGACCTGCTGCGCCCCGAGACCGGTACGGCCATCCCGACCGCTCGGACCACCGCCGTACTCAGGTCGGTCGCCGTCGCCGACACGGCGGGCGCGGCCACCGCCGTCTGCCCGGACGGCCGCTACGCCGCCGGAATCCTCATCGGCTCCCACAACAAACCGCACGCCGAGTACGTCGGAGCCACCGCCCGGATGCGCCGCCGCGCCGCGCGCATCGCAGCCTGCGATGCCATCCTGTCCGAACTGGCCTTCCAGCTGGAGGAGTTGGCGCAGACCAGGTCCCGCTGCGAGCAGAGTCTTCAGGAATACGACACCGCCCGCGCCGCCCTGCCCCGCACTGCCGCCCTCGCTCCGCACCTGCGCGCCCTGGACCGCGCCGTCGCCTCCCTGCGAGCCACTCGCACGGCCGCCGATGCCGCCCAGTCCGTCTACGACGAGACGCAGGCCGCCTGCGCGGTTGCCGCGCGCGTCCTGCACCGCGCCGAGTCCGAGCATGGCGTGACCGCCCAGGACGCCGACGACACCGAGGCCGCCACGCGCGCCTTCGAACGGGAGGCGGGCGAACTGGCCACCCGGCGTCGAGAGCACACCCGGCAGACCGAGACCGCCACCGCCGCCGCGGACCGGCTCACGGCCGCCGCCGAGGACGAGGAGGCCGTCGCCGGGGCCGAACGCGCCGCTCGTCGTCGCCACGCCGAGGAGGCCGCCGGGCTTCAGGCGCTGCGCGAGGCCGTCGGCGCCGAGGCGCAGCAGGTCATGGCCCGCGTGGAGGAGACCGAGAACAACCTGGAGACCGCCGCGCGGGAGACGGACGCCGCCCGCAGTCTCAAGGACGAGGCGATCGGCCGCCTGGCCGCCGCCCAGGCTCGCCGCACCGCCGCCGCCGAAGCGCTGCGGGTCGCGGCCACCGAGGAGAAGGACACCGCCCGCGGTCTCGCCCCGTACGCGGCCCGCGAACTCCTCGACCTCCTGCGCTGCCCGCCCGGCCTGGCCTGGCCCGCCCAGGAGGCCGACTGGACGGCTGAGCGTCTGCCGCCCGCCGCCGTCACCGTCCACGAGGCGATCCTGACCGCCACCCGTGAGCTCGCGCCCACCGAGTCCAGCGTCAAGCAGTCCGTCACCCGCCTCACCACGGCCCTGGAGGACCTGCACGCCCATCTCGCCGCCGCCGGGCAGGACTACCAGCCCGCCTGGGACAGCTCCAGCGGCGTCATCACCGTCACCGTCGCCGACGAACAGGGCCCGCTGCCCATCGCCTCCTTCGCCGAGAAGATCGCCTCCCACCGCCGTGACCAGGCCGAACTCCTCTCCGACTCCGAGCAGCGCATCCTCGAGGACGCCCTCCTCACTCGCCTCGCCCAACAGATCCACGACCGCACCGTCGACGCCCGCGACCTGATCCGCCGCATGAACACCGACATGCGCGAGCGCCGCATGTCCTCGGGCACCACGGTCGGCGTCAGCTGGCTGCTCGCCGACGGCCTCGACGACGAACAGCGCGCCGTCTGCGCCCTCCTGGACGCCGACGCCGCCCGCCTTGGCCCCGAGAAGCTGGCCCGTATGCGCACCCACTTCGCCGCGCAGATCAAGAACGCCCGCGCCCGGCAGCGCGAGACCCCCTACCGGCAGCTGCTCGCCGAGGTCCTGGACTACCGGCGCTGGCGCCAGTTCGCCTTCCAGCTCGTTCGCCCCGGCGGCGCCGAGGAACGTCTCACCCGGGCCCGGCACAGCCGCCTCTCCGGCGGCGAGCAGTCCGTCTCCCTGCACCTGCCGCTGTTCGCCGCCGCCCACGCCATGCTCAACTCCGCGCACCCCGACGCCCCGCGCCTGCTCGCCCTCGACGAGGCGTTCGCCGGCGTCGACGACACCGGGCGCGGCGAACTCATGTCACTGGCCGCCCAGTTCGACCTCGACCTGTTCATGACCGGGTACGACCTGTGGGCCGTGCACAGCGCAGTGCGTGCCGCCGCCCACTACGACCTCGCGCACTCCGCCGTCGACCACACCGTCTCCGCGCTCTTGCTCCTGTGGGACGGCGAACGCCTGCACGCCGACGACAGCGGCACCCTCGGCAGCATGCTCGGCTCACCGGGCACCCGCTCCGTAGGCCGGCAGGACCGGTGGGAACAGGAGGCCCGGCTTGTCGACTGACCAGCCGTCCCCGCCGGCGTACACCGAGCTCCACGAAGAAGGCTGGCGCCGCCTGCTCGCCGCCGCCCGCCGCCGCTTGGAGCGCACCGGCGGCGTCCTCGACGGAGACATCGGCCTCACCGCCCCCACCGAAGCCGAACGCCGCACCGTCATCGGCATCACCGGCCGCTATCGCCCCGAAACCGTCAAACGCCTCACCGTCCCCCTCGCCGACCTCGACGCCTACCTGCACGGACGCTACGGAACCGGCCTGCTCAAGACCCTGGGCCAGTTGCACGGACCTTTGCGCGACCGGCCGGCCGAGCGCGCCGACGAGGCGTCCGCCCGCACCCAGGCCCTTGAAGCCGCCCACGCCTCACCCCTCGCCGCCCTGGACTGGTACCGGGCCTGGCTGGAGCAGATCGCAGCAGACGGCACTCTCACCCGCCTCCTGCGGCGCGGCGACGGCGCCCTGCTCCAGGCGGCCGTCCGCGTCCTGGAGAAACTCCCCGGGGTGTGCGGCGACGCGGATCGGGGCCTGCTCCCGCTGCCCGTCCTCGCGGAGTGGGCCACCGGAGACACCAAGGCCCTGCTGCCGGGCGGCCCCCTCGAACAGCTCGTCTTGCGCGCCATCATCCTGCGCGCCACGGCAGGCGGAGCTGAACGGGGTCGTGTCCCCCGTGACCGGGCCGGACGCCGCACCCTGTGGGAGAGCGCCGGAGTCGTCGCCGACGACCTCGCCAGTCAGGTCCTCGTCCTCAACATCGGTGCCCGCGGTGACGATGTGGTGTGCGACTGGTTGCGCGACGCCACAGGCTTTGGCATCCCCTTCCGCCTCACCCTCCACCAGCTGACGGCCGCCGACGTCGTCCCCGCCGCCCGCGAGATCCACGTCTGCGAGAACCCGGCCGTACTGCGCGCGGCAGCCGCCGAGTTCGAAGAGCGCACGGCGGCCCTGGTCTGCACCGAAGGAATGCCCTCCGCCGCCTGCCACAAGCTCCTCGCCGCCGCCGCGCGGTCCGGCGCCCGCCTGCACTGGCGCGCCGACTTCGACTGGACCGGCCTGCGTATCACCGCCGCGGCCGTGGAGCGCCATGGTGCCCGGCCCTGGCGCATGAGCACCGCCGACTACCGCAGAGCCCTGGCTGGAGGCGAGTCCACTCCGCTGACCGGACCGCCCGCCGCCAGCCCCTGGGACCCCGCCCTCGCTTCCGCCCTGAGCGAGTCGGGCCAGGCGGTCATGGAGGAACGACTGCTGCCCGAACTCCTCTCGGACCTCGGCTGATGAGCTTGGTACCGGCGGCGTGCCGGCAAAGCCGGGCCCCGGACGTGACAGGCAGCGGTTGACGCTGTCGCGAGTCTCCCGTGCACGGGGGCGCGGCGTGGGTCAGATCTTGATCACGCGGATGCCGGGGCCGCACAGAATGAGGAGATCCTCAGGGTCCGAGGTGAGGACGGTCACAGGGGTGGGAGAGGCGAGGGCGGTGGCCGCGACGATTGCGTCGAGGGCGTATTTGTGGCCGTGCAGGCCTGCTGAGGCGAGGAGTTTGCTCGCGTGGCGGGCGATGGCTTCGGTGGGCGGGATGACGTTCACGCGTGAGACGGCGTAGTCGAAGCGGGCCTGGTTGGTCTTGGGGTCGCGTGCTTCGACGAGGGTGACGGAGCTGGTGACGACGCGGATGTCTTCGGCCTCGGCTGCGGCCAGCCACTCGGTGAGTTCAGGTGTGCGTCGTACGAGTTTGGACAGGCCCTCGCAGTCCAGGACGAGCGTGCCGCTCACGCGGCGTCCGCCGAGTTGGCCGTGTCGCCCCGCAGGACGGCTCGCTTGGCCTCGACCGCCGCTTGGTCGACCGGCCCGTGTTCGGCTTCTGCGTCTTCGATGAGTTCGTGGAGTCGGTCTCGCTCCAGTTGGCGTTGAATCAGGGCTTCGACGTAGGCGGACATGCCTCGCTTGCCGGTACGAGCCTTGAGGGCCGCGATGGTGCCTTCATGGAGAGAAACGGATACCGGCCGGACGGGTCCTTCGCCGGGAGTGGGGGAGGTGACCATGGCACCACTTTAACAAGAGTCTTATTATTTGGCTCGGACGATTCTTGATCCCCGGTGCCCGTCCGGGCCCGGGTGGCGGGTCGGTGTGCGGGGTAGAGAGCATCGGTGATCGACAAGCGGACCGATACGTCCCGGGCTCTGACGCGCGAGGAGCTGCTCGCGCTGCCGGCGGCCGTGGATCTGGAGACGGCGAACCGCGCGCTCCCGCTGAGCCGGACTACCGGGTACGCGCTGGCCAAGCGCGGTCAGTATCCGTGCACGGTTCTCCGCTTGGGTAACGCGTACCGGGTCGTCACCGCCGACTTGCTCAAGGTGCTGCACATTGACGTGCCCGAGCCTCCTGGTGTCGAGGGGTCGGCCGCTGCGGCAGGGAAGGCGGACGTGGATCGCCTTTGCCTGGGCGCTGCTGCTGTGCATGCCGCTGCGCTCGCCAGTGCGAGCATGGCGAGTGAGGGACCTGGATCTGCTCGGGTGTCGTCTCCGCCTGTGCGATCTCGACAAGCTGTGCCAACATGTTGTCAACGACGTGCTTCCCGTGCAGCTGTAGAGCTTCGTCAGACGGTGGGGAGCGCAAGGGGAGCGCGGACGCCTTTGGACGGTGCAACACAGGGCGCGAGCAGCGGGACCGTGGCATGTGCTCTGATCTGGGGAAACGGGATCTGACACGACCACGCGGCACAGCCCGACACGATCCCTGGTGGTCTCGTAATGCGTAGGTCTCGGGTTCGAATCCCGAAGGCGGCTCATCCTGAAACCCCAGGTCGGATTAACTCCGACCTGGGGTTTTCTCGTTCAGCGGATGCGGCGACGGCGGCGGGCGCGGGCCGCGCGGCTGTCGAGGGTCTCAGTTCTGGTCTCAGTGGGGCCCGGATCGGGCGCCGGGGGAGCGGGCACGAAGAACTCACCCATGCGCCGCATCGCGTCCCTCGACAGGTGCGATCTGCCCTTCACGTAGCGCCGGGTCTGGCTGATCTGGGTGTGCCGAAGGATCTCCGTGATCGTGGGCATGTCGACGCCCAGCTCGTTCAGGATCGTGCCGGCCGTGTGGCGGCTCCCGCCGTACAGGCGGCGGTCGTCGATCCCGGCCTCGGCGAGTAGCTCCTTGAACTCCTCGTAGTCCTGCCGTGGGTCGAGCGGGCGCCCGTCCGGCCGTGAGAACACCACCTGGTGTTCCTCCCACAGCTCCTCGGCAGCGGCTCGCATCTCCTCCTGCTGTGCCTTGTGGTCGCGCAGGAACGGGATGAAGACGGGCGGGATCGGGACGGCGTTCCGGCTCTTCTTGGTCTTGGGCCGGGTGAAGGTGAGTCCGCCCCCTTGCGCTGCGGGTAGGCGCTCGCGTGCCTGGCGCACGTCTTGGGGCAGGGCTTCGGGCAGCCCCGCTTGTAGTTCCGGTGCGTGCAGTCGGGCGGGCACGGCTCGAAGCGGTGGAGGCGGGTGCCGCATGCACGAGGGTCGTCACAGCCGTGGCGCCACGTGAGGCGCTGAAGTTGCCACTCCGGGCGGAACAGCTCCGCGGTCGAGGTTCGGATTTCTGCGTCATTGCGTCATCAGCGTCATTTGGGCTCCTGACTTGCGGTTTTGCTTGACGCAGTGGTCAGGGGGTGCGTCATCCGTGCGGCATGGACCACACGTCGGTGCAGTGCCGGGGCGATTCGCCCTTGGCCTGCGCGGCAGTGAACAGACGCGCGATATGGGCGTCGGTGAGGCAGCCGCACCGGCCGTGGGCGGACAGCACGGCGAGGAAGGTCCGGTAGACGGTGGCGTGGATTCCGTCGCGGGCTTCGGTGATGCGCTGCTCTGCCATGGCGATGCCACGGTCCAGGTAGGCGGGCGTACGGTGGCGGCACCCCCCGCCCCCAGCCGGTACGGGCGCGGTGATGGTCGGCAGCCGTCGTGGCTGCCTACGAGCGACTGTGCGCCGAGGGCTTCACGAATCGACTCCCGCCCGCTGACATTGCTGCCCGTCCTAGCGCTTGACGCCGGGACAGATGACAGTGCTACGTCACTCTGGGCAGCGTTCCGGATCTTCCCTGCCTCATCAAGGGCTCGCTCCGCTCGTCGCGCGCCCGGCTTAGCGCCGGGCGACGCTCCTGTCTCCGCCCCGCTCCGCCCGGCCGCCGGACACGGCACACCGAGGGCATGCGCGCCATGCTGAAACACCTGGGTGAGCCACGGCATCCTCGTAGAACCCGAGCCCGGCGAGCGCCGGGCCCGGGGCCGACGCGTGAGTCACGATCGTTTTCGCCGGGAGGGCGTGGTGCGGACCGCCCCCCCCCAGGGACGCAAGACGGCTGCGTCCCTGGGCTTTACGGCACGTCAGCTCACCCGAGTCACGTGCCGTCGACGCAGACGGCCCAGACAGTGATGTTGATGGAGGTGCCGGTGGCGTTGCGGTAGGTGCCGGTCCATGTGGTGTTGCTGCTCGGAAAAGTCTCCATGACATAGAGACCGCTGCTGGCCAGGACGGCACTGTCCAAGCCCCCACCCATGACCACCTGGCCAGCCTCCGGACAGCTCACCGAGATGGTGCAGATGTTGTCACCGGTGCACGGCACGGTGTTGGAGACCCTTTCGTACCCAGTGACCGGGCCAGAGCCCGTGGCGCCCGTCGCTCCGGTGGCGCCCGTCGCTCCGGTGGCCCCCGTAGCGCCGGTCGCCCCCGTAGCGCCGGTGGCCCCCGTCGCTCCGGTCGCCCCCGTAGCGCCGGTGGCCCCCGTCGGGCCGGTGTCTCCCGACGGTCCGGTCGGACCGGTGTCTCCCGTCGGACCGGTGTCTCCCGTCGGGCCGGCCGGACCCGTCGGGCCCGTAGCTCCAGTTGCACCCCTGCACTTGTCTCGGCCGCTCTCAACGCGCGAAAGACTGTCTTCATGGGGGTGCTTGTCGCAAGGGCGGTCCGCAAAGAGGCCTGCCGGGGCCGTCTCGGCGCCCGACCGGGGAGAGGGGCCCGTCGCAAGCGCGGGTGTGATCAGGTCGAAACTCAACAGAGCCGTCAGGGCCATGAGGCCGCCAGCCAGCACTTTTGTACCGCGCGGAAGGGGCCCGAGGCGGGGTCGAGCACGCATGACTGACCTGCTTTCGTCTTGGGATGTCATTTCCGGGGTGGCGGGGTGCGTCCTCCGGTCGTCCACGATCATGATTCGGCAATGTTCCGTTGCGTGCAGTACGGAGCAATCCAAATGGGTTCACCAGCGGTGCCCCGCCTTCGCGCCGGGGGTGAGGCTGCTCGAGGGCGAGCCTCCGAGGAAGTGCCGGGGCCGGGCCTACGTCAGGCCGTGCAGTTGTTATCCAGGGCGCCGGCGATGTCGGCGGCGAGGCCGTAGCCGGGGCTGTCCTCGAGCTGCTCCCTGGCCGTGGCCGGGAAGCTACCCAGAGGCGAGAAGACTTGCTTGCCCCCGGGCGCCCGTCGCGCACGGCTACAGCCACGAGCCGGGCTGGCGCCGAGGTGCCGGGCTGCGGTACAGCAGTGAAGTACAGCAACCCCGTCGACTGACCTTGGACCGCCCGGGCTCCGGATGCCCCTGGCGAGGCCGGTTCGGACATCGCTGACCGTTCTGCATAGAGCTACGGATCAGAAGGTCGAACCGACCCGTGCCGGTGCAGGAGGCGTGAAGCCGCGGCCTCAAGGCTGGCGGGCGAACTCACAAGCAGGTGGCGGAGGTTGAAATCCGACTACTCCCCGCGAGCCGAACGCTTCTGAGCTCTGGTCGAGCACGCCTTCTTCGGTCCCGGACGGGGTCTCACCTCTGGTCTCAGTTGATCGGAGATCCGTGGTGGTCCGTGGCGGTCCTCCGAGATGTAGATGACCTGTCACCTGGAGGCTTCCGGCGAGGCCGCACAGTGGGGGACGCCTCCGGACCAAGATCGGACAACTCGTAATGCGTAGGTCTCGGGTTCGAATCCCGAAGGCGGCTCCGATGAAACCCCAGGTCAAGCCTCTCACCTGGGGTTTTGCTATTTGTGCGGTCTCGGTTCCGGCCGGCGCCGGAGTGCACGAGGGGAGCGCATCGGTAACAGGGCGTGGGGGTGCGGGATCCCGGCACGGTGGTGTGTGGTGCGAGTGGAATCTTGGGGAGCGGCCGGAAGACCGTGATGGCCAGGCATTCCCGGTCCTGGTGTCAGGCCCCGCGGATACCGTGTGGGCCGTGGACGACCCATGCAAGAGCGACGGGCTGGCACCAGGGGGGCGGGATGGCCGACGGGCGGGTGCTCGCGGAGCTGCACTTCGGGCGTGAGGACGCCGAACGAGACGTGACAGAGGGGCTGTTGCTGCGCGGGGGGTTTCTGCCCAATGCCGCGTACCGGGGCGCGTTGAGCGGGCGCAAGATGCTGATCATCGGGCGCAAGGGGTCCGGTAAGAGCGCCATCTGCATGCAGTTGATGGCGGCGGACGGTGCGCATGCGCACAACGGCGGGAAGGTCCTGGTCACGCCGGACGAGGCGGCGGGGGAGGAGATCCGGCGGTTCGAGTTGCAGGGGCTGCCGGGGGACTCGGCCAAGGCGTTGATCTGGCGGTACGTGTTCGCCGTGCACGCGGCTCGGCATATCGTCGCGCATGCCAAGGGCACGCACGACGGTGGCCACAAGCTCGACTCGGTGAAGGCGCTCGGCCGCTTCCTGAAGCAGAACGGCGAGTCGGCGGACGGGGTGCCGGGCGGCGGTGGTGGCGGCCGGCTGGGGGAGCGGCTGGCGCAAGGGGCCCGGGGGTTGCAGACCTCGCTGTCGCTGGAGGCGTTCGGCGTCAAGGCGAGCGTGGATCTCGCCCAGTCGCCCTCCGAAGGTGCCCGGGCCGCACGGCAGTTGGAGATCGTCGAGCAAGGGGTGGCGCGGGCCTTCGCCGATCTGGGTTGCGACGGCGGCGTCCACGCACCGCTCCTGCTCATGGTCGACCAGCTGGAGCAGGTGTGGTCGGCCGAGCCGGACAGCAACTCGATGGTGATCGGGTTGCTGTTGGCGGCCAAGCATGCCGCGAGCCTGTACGGGCGTTCCGTACGGTTCCTGCTGTTCCTGCGCGCCGACATCTACGACTCGCTGTCGTTCGGGGAGGGCGACAAGTTCCACGGCGACGAACTGCGGATCGGCTGGACGGAACACGCACTGCGGGACCTTGCCCTGGCACGCGCTCGGGCCTCCGCCGGAGCGGCGCTGAGCGAGGAGCAGCTGTGGAAGGAGCTGTTCCCGGAGACGGTGGGCGGGGAAGAGACCGCGACCTACCTCTTCCGCCGCTGTCTGCCACGGCCGCGCGATGCGATCCAGTTCCTCAACGCCTGCCAGGAGACAGCCTGGTTGGAGCACGGCCGTGACCGGATCACGGAGGCGGACGTGGAACAGGCGGGCCGGCAGTTCTCGGCCTGGAAACTCAAGGATCTGAGCTCGGAGTACCTGGTTGCGCACCCCTTCCTGAAGAACCTGTTCCCGCTCTTCCAGAACACCGGATACGTCGTCACGCGCGGCGCGCTCGCAAGCCGCTTCGAGGCGGCGGCCGAGTCGCTCCATCATGATTTCCCCGCGTACGCACACGCGTTGACGCTCTCCGGAGTCATCGACGTGCTTTACGGGGTGGGCTTCCTCGGGGTGCGGCGCGGGAACGGCGTGGTATTCGCGGGCGCCGATGACCTTCCGGTCCAGCCGCACGAGACGGAGTTCCACATCCACGCCTGTTTCCGGGCGGCGCTCGGCGCGACCAGCCCCTTCGACCTCCGGCCCTACGAGCCGCAACTCGCGGACGCGCGGATTGCGTCGGGCAACTTCAGCCCTGGCACGTCGGGGTCCACCGCCCGCAACCGTGACGACCGGCTGCTCCAGCAGCTTGGGCGCTCCTGCCACTCCATCCTCGCCCAGGTCGGCCGGGCGGTGACGCTGACACCGGACGTCGGGGACGAGATCACGCGGCAGATCAACCGCGTTCTCGACGACGTCAACCGCATACCCTCAGGCGCTGCTTCGTCGATGGGTGTGAACGTGGACGAGTATCTCCTCGCCGCTGCCAACTACTTCAGCGCCCTCGCCGCCCAACTCCTCGCCAGCGGCCTGGACGACACCACGGGCGCCGGCGGCGTCGCGCACCGCATCGAGGAGGAGGCACGGCGGCTGCGGAGGGCGGCGGGCGGGTCATTCGGGAGTTCGGGCGACTCGTCGGGGCCGTGACGCGTTCGTAGGCAGCAACGGATGTGCGGTGTGACGGGAGGTGGCCGGGCGACGCAGGAGTCATACGGTCACCAGCTGTCCGCTGCCGCGAGGAGCGCTTGCCGAAGCTCCACGGCGGTCTGGAATCCCGGGGCCGGTTCCTCCTGGAGTGCCTTGTCGATCACATTGGCCAGTGCCTGGGGGACGCTCGGCTCGCGCTCATGGATGGGCACCGCCGGCGAGTCGAGTACGACCTGCCACACGTCCTTGCCCGGTGCGAAGTCGCGGGGATACTCCCCGGACAGGATGTGGTACAGACACGCGGCGAGGGCCCACACGTCACCGGCCGGGGTGGCGTTCTTGAAGTTGCTGACCTGTTGGCGAGGCATGAACCACGGCTTGCCCGCGGTGTCCCCGGTGCGCGTGAGGCCGCTGAAGCCGGCCTGGTCGAAGGCCTTGCCGAGGCCGAAGTCGCTGATCTTCGCGGTCGTGGAGCCGTCCGCCGCCGTGTGCAGCAGGATGTTGGAGGGGCTCAGGTCGCGGTGGACCACACCCTGACGGTGCGCGTGGTCCAGCCCTTCCAGCGCCTGGAGAACGAGCCGGACCGCCTCGTCCGCCGGCAGCCGTCCGTCGTTGCGGTCCACCAGAAGGTCCAGGCTGCCACCGGTGCAGTACTCGTTGGTGAAGAAGAACGTGCCGTTGGAGAACCCGGCACTGTGCAGAGTGGCGATGTTCGGATGGCTCAGGGCCTGGGTGATCGCCACTTCGCGCAGGAAGCGGGCCCGCGCTTCGGCACGTACGGCCACCCTCGGGAGCATCACCTTCAGCGCCACTTCCTTCCCGGTGGATTCATGGCGGGCGAGGTGTACCGCGCCCATGCCGCCGCGGCCGAGTTCCTTCAGGAGCGTGTACCCGGCGATGGAGGACAGTTCCGGGTGCTCGGGACGCGCCAGGTCGAGCAGCAGTCTGAGCATCGCGGCGGGCTCGGCCTGGCAGGACGCGCAGAGGTACTCGCCGGTTCGGACGCCCGCCTCGCCGCTGACATCCCGGCCGCATTTCCTGCACTGGATCCGTTCCAGGGTGTGCTGGACCTGGATGCCGACCCGGAAGACGGTGCCGCCGACCTTGATCTCGTCGCCCTCGAGCAGGTCGTACTCGGGGAACGACTGGGCCGCGCCCTCTTCGGGTGTCTCATCGTTCCGGCGCTGGCCGATCTTCCGGCCGTTGACGTAGGTGCCGTTGAGACTGCCGAAGTCGCGGACGCGTATGGCGGGCGGATTGATGTCGAGAAGGCAGTGGTGGCGCGAGACGGTGCGGTGGTGTTCGTCGTTGGGCAGCCGCGGTGAGCAGTCGCGGGCGCGGCCGAGCACGGAGGTGCTTCGCTCCTCGAAGACGTACTCGGCGCGATCGAGCCGTCCCTCGACGAGGGTCAGCGTGACGGTGGGCGGGCGCGTCATCGGGGCGTGTCTCCCTGGTCTCCTGCGTCGTCCTGGCCTCGGCGCTTCCTCTGCTGCCGCTTGTGGAACTCCTCCTCGCACTCGGCGATGGCCCGAGTCGGGGCGACGGAGGACGACGAGTGTTTGAAGCCACCGTCGTCGGTGACGTAGAAGATGGCGCGGCCGATGGCGATCTCACCGCGCGGCACGGGTACGTAGATCATCCAGCCGACGCTGAACCGCTCGGCTATCAGCTCCGACACCGAATACCCCGGGCCGTTCAGGGACAAGCTCAGCATGTACTCGCGTACTCGGGCGATGGCATCTTCCTCGTGCATCGGCTGCGGCACCGTGGTCACCAGGCCGGCGAGGGAGAGCTGGTAGAGGGCACTGTCGATGTCGAAACGGCTGTCGTCGCCGAAGGCGGCCACCAGGGTCTCGCGGGTGACGACCCCCTTCCCCACGGCGGACACCAGCGTCGAGGCCCTCGCCCGATGCTCCTCGCTCGGCGTACCCGAGCTCCCGATCAGACCGGCGACGATGCCGGTGACCGTGTCGGTGGTCCACACACCCGGCACCGCTGTGGCCGACTCCTCGGCCGACGCGGACTCGCCGCGGTACCACTGCCCGGCATCCCACCAGTAGCAGAACGACAGCAGACCCGTCGTGGCGCGCGGGTTCAGCACCGGGTCCGCCAACCAGTCCGGGGCGCCCGCGTACAAGGCCGGCAGTTCCTCGCCGTCGTTGTAGGCGGCGTCCAGCGCGGGGGCGTTCCACACGCCTCCCGACAACACGGCCCGTCCGTCGGGGAGTTGGTACAGCGTCGAGCCACCGCGACGGGAGCTCTCGAACCAGCCCATCGACGGCAGAACCCTGGGGCCCCAGTCCGACCGGGCGGCGACGAAGGACGCCGAGATCACCGCCCACCGGGCCCACATGCTGGGGAAGTCCGGGAAATCGTTCACGCTGAGGACCGGCCACACCTTCGCCCGGCGATCGGCGCGAGCTGCGGTGGCGGCCTGCTGCGGGGTGCGCCGCTGCCTGCCGTCGTGGTGAATATAGGCCGCGAGCCATACCGGCAGCCCGTCCCGCGGATACTCCTCCAGATCCTCACGGTACTTCTCGGGCGGGAACAACTGCTCGTCCGGGAAAGGCTCTTCGCCGAAGTCGCACATGACGTCCAGCTCACCGTCGTCGGTCAGCTCCAGCAGCAGCCGCCACCAGGGACCCGTGCTGAGCCCGGACGACACCTCGCGGTGCTCGCGCGCCAGCGCGAGGACGGACGGCGGGGGCTCGATCCGCGTCGACCGCTCGCCGTCGTCGACGATGACCGTCGACCGCTCGGCCGTGACCGTCAGGGCGAACACCGCGCTCAGGAACCGCCAACCGGGCGGAGCCGCGGCGATGAGCTCACGGGCGGCACGGCGAGCCAGCTGCCGTGCCTGTCCGGGTAAGCCGTACGCCTCTGCGTCGCCGTCGTCGATGTTCTCTCGGAAATCCATCAGAAACTCCTCCACCAAGGCTCCTCACCTTTCCGGACTCTGCCGGCCGGCCGGCTCGTGGGTCTCCAACTCCCAGTCGAGCAGCCACGACCGAAGAGTCCCGTCGGCGTCTCCGGAGACCGCCGTAAGTCCGTCGGGCGTCACCGCGAGACAGGTCGTTGCCGTCTTCTCATGGCTGTCCAGGGTGCGCAGACAGCGGCCGGTGGCGACCTCCCACAGCCTGATGCGGGAGTCGTGGTCGCCCGAGAACGCGAAGCGTCCGTCTGCGGTGATGCGCAGTGTGTGCGGGCTCGACTGCTTCTCGAACTCCCTCACCTGTTGCCCGGTGGCGGTGTCCCACAGCCGGATCTCCCTGCCGTAACTGCTGTCGCAGGACAGCAGGGAGGCTCCGTCCGCACTGGAGCACACCATGGTGACGCTGCTCATGTGGCCCTCCAGGACACGAACGCAACGTCCCTCCGCCAGATCCCACAGCCGCACCGTCCTGTCGGATCCGGCGGACGCGGCCAGATGCCCGTCGGCTCCGACCCACAAGGCGTGCACCGCCCCCTCGTGACCGGTCAGGGTCCGTGTGAGGCCGCCGGTGTCCAGGTCCCAGAGCCTGACCGCGCCGTCACCGCCGCCGACCACCGCCGACCGCCCGTCCGCACTCAACCGCACCGGCACCGAAGGCGACGGGAGGTACTCGTACATGTGCAGGACACGACGGCACTCCCCGGAGGCGACGTCCCACAGCCGTACCGTGCCGTCCTGGCCGGCGGACAGAGCCCGCCGGGCGTCGGCACTCAGGCAGACCGACCGCACCGCATGCTGGTGGCCTGTGAACAGACGGGTGCGGGCGCCCCTGCGGACGTCCCACAGCCCGACGCTCCCGTCCGAGCCGCCGACCAGCGCGTGCCGTCCGTCGTCGGTCAGGTCGAGCGCGTACACCGCGCCGGCCGACGCGGACATGGTCCGGGGCGACCAGGCCGTTCGCAGCCGGGTGCGCACCGCGTGCCGGCTCAGCTCCCGCCAGGCGTCCATGACCCGCGGCGCCCGTTCGTGACCGGGAAGCCTCCGGGCCCGCGTGAGCAGGTCCAACGCCTCGGCGAGACGTCCGTTCGTCAAGGCCCGCTCCGCCTTGGTGACCATGGTGGCCACCTGACTGTCCAGCGTCCGCAGTTCCGTGTGCGGGCGGGGCCGGCTCAGGTGCGGCGGGGCGGTGTGGCCCGCGGGCAGGTCCAGCTCCCAGGCATACACGCCGCTCTTCCGGTCGTCGTCGCCGTACGAGAGCTGACCGGCCGCGACGGCGAGCCCGGAGCGGCCCGAGGCGTCCAGCAGCACGGCGTTCACCCCGATGTCGCGATAGGTGCGCAGGCACCGGCCGCTCTCCAGGTCCCAGAACTGCGCGTCGCCCGTGCTGTCGTCGCCGGTGAGCAGGAACCGCCCGGCGGAATCGAGCGACATGAGGCGGGCGCGTCCGCCGCCCCGCAGAGCGCGGATGAGCCGGGGCCTGCGCACGTCCCAGAGGGCGATGGTCTTGTCCTGGTGGGCGATGACCGCGGTGTTTCCGTCCGGACGGAAACACAGGCCGATCACCGGCGACGTGTGCCCGGCGAGAACTCGCTCACAGCGGCCGCCGGCCAGGTCCCACAGCCTGACCGACGGCCCGCGTCGCTCCCAGCCGCTGGACAGGGCCCACCGGCTGTCCGCGCTCACCTCCACCTGCTCCGCGCCTGCCGCGTGCCCGTCGGGCGTCGTCGTGAGCTCCCCCGTGCGCGTGTTCCAGAGCCGGAGCGTGCCGTCGGACCAGCCCCACAGCGCCCGGCGGCCGTCGGGGCTCAGCCGGACTCCGTGGGACTGCTCGTCGAGGGTGCGCAGGCACCGCCCGTCGCTCAGATCCCAGAACCGTACGGTCTTGTCCTCGCCGCTGGAGACGGCGAAGCGGCCGTCCGAGCTGAGGTCGACGGAGCGGACGTTCGTGTAGTGCCCGTCCTTGTGTCCTTCGAGCGTCCGAAGACACCGCCCGGTCGTCAGGTCCCACAGCTGGATGGGGCCGTACTCCCCGGTCACGGCCAGTCGTCCGTCGGGAGTGACACGGACCGGCCGATGGGAGACCCCCTTCGGCTTGTCCCCGTACCGAAGAGTCCTGTACGTCGTGCGGACGTGCCCGGACCGGACCGTGCGGAGCACCGACCGGACCTCCGGCTCGTCGGGCCACTCCCGGGCCACCTCTTCCAGAAGCCCGCCCGCCGCGGCGAGATCGCCACGCTCCAGGTGCACCTGGGCCAGCAGCTGACGGGCCTGCCAGGGGTCGTCGGTGTCGGCCCGGGCGGCTTCCAGCGCGGCGACCGCCTCTTCGTCGGTGGCGGTACCGCGCCGCCAGCGCAGCATCGCGAGGTTGTACGTCGCTCCCGGGTGCCGGGGGTCGGCCTCCAGAGCCTCCGTGAACGTCTTCTCGGCCTCGGCTGTCCTCTCATCGGCTCCCTTGCCCAGGTCGAGCAGGGACAGAGCACGATTGTTGAGTTCGTCGGCGAGCAGATCGGCCTCGGCCGGCTCCAGATGCGGATACGCAGCTCCGGTCACCTCGTGTCGGATGGCGACGAGCTCGGCCGCGACATCGGCCATGGTCCTGGGCCTGCGCTGCGGATCCTTGGCCAGACACCGTTCGAGGAGGTCGGCGAGCGGATCGGGCAGGGGCGGCAGCCAGGCCTCGCCCGTCCCGCCCGCGGCACGGTACTCGGCCAGGGACCTCCCCACGGCGGGACCGGCAAGCCAGCTCACCCCGCCGGTGAACATCTCGAAGACCGACACCGCGAAGCTGTAGATGTCGGTGCGCCGGTCGAGCGGTCGACCCGCTGCCTGCTCCGGCGACGCGTATTGCCTGGTCCGCCCGCCGTTGGGGACGAGAACAGTGACACCGGGCCACGGATCCGGCTGAGGAGGGGCGTCGGGATCCGCCGATGCCCGGGCCGCACCGACGGCGGCCGCACGGGCCCTGGCCAGTCCGAAGTCCGTCACCTTCGCCGTGCCGTGCTCGTCGAGGACGACGTTGTCCGGTTTGACGTCCTGGTGCACGAGCTTCCGGCTGTGCGCGTGTTCCAGGCCCCATGCCATCTGGATCGCCACGTCCAGGATCCGGGCCTGCACATCCGACTGCCCGCCCGCGTACAGTCGGCGGCGGTCGTCGATCCAGTCCCGGAGGCTTCCTCCCGTGGCGTACTCGGCGAACACACAGGGGATGCCGTCGATCGTGCGCACGTAATAGCAACTGCACACATGCAGATGCAGACCCAGCGTCACCCAGGTCTCCGCCTCGGTGACGAACCTCTGTCGACTTGCGGCGTCCCGGAAGTGTTCCGGCTTCGGGCACTTCATCGCCAGGTCGGTCCCCCACACCTGGTGGCGCACCCGGTACACCAGCCCCATGCCGCCCACTTTGGGGTCGTCCAGCACTTTGTACCGGTCGTCGACGGTCTCGTTCTTCGACCAGTACGAAGGGGGTGCGGGGGCCCTGTCGAACATATGCGTGCAGACCTCCAAGTCACTGGATGCCGGGACGGTTTATGCCCTGTACAAGACGACAGGACACGTCCCGGCAAGCTTCCGGTTCCCCTCGACGTGCAAAGCCCGTGGCTCCTGGGCGATGTGGTGCTCCCTCAGCTCCGAACCGAGGGGCCGGGGCGGGGCCCTGGAGCCGGGGCGGGGCCGAGCTGCCCCCGTCGGCTCCGCATTGGGTCGCGGCCTGTTTGGGACACCCCGAAGCCATAGCTTCCGTATCGCGGGGTGAGCAGACTCATGGACATGCCCGGGCAAGCACGCCGGGGCACCAGTACCCAGGGGGAATCCACGATGAAGCTCATCGTTCGCGTTGTCGCCGCTGCTGCTCTCGTTCTGTTCGGTGCCGTGCCGAGCGTGGCGCAGACCGCTGAGGAGGCCGCCCCCGCTGTCGAGGTGGCGAGCAACCAGGACGGGAACATCTGGGGCTGAACGGTTTCCGCGCCGCATCGATCCGACGAGAGCCAGGCCGCATGTATGTCATCTCTGCACGGCTGCTGCATCCACGAGCAGAGGACAATGCCGCCGACCTGCGACGCATCGGTGAACTGCTCCGAAGCGCGGCTGCGGGCCCGCAGGGCCGGCTGGAGCATCACTGGATTCAGTCGACACCGGGCGGCTGCGCACTCGTCCTCTATCTTCTGGCACCGACGCTGGAGCAGGCGGAGCACACCGCAGGTGTGCTCCTCCGCCGAGCCCTGGCCGGCGAACCTGCCCTCGACGACTGGGTGATCGACCAGTACGCCGCGGATCTTCCTGTCGAGATGCTCGACACCCTGTGGGCTCGGTACGCCACCGACGAACTCTGACAGCGCCTACGCCGCGCTCCGTTCTCCCTTTCCCCTGCCGATACGGCTGCTTCGGGCTGCCCTTATGCCCTTTTCCCGACCCCGAAGGCGGAACCACGTGTCATGAACGCCACCCATCGCACCCTTGTCGAGAGATTCGACGAAGTCGCCGCGGCGTACCCGGAATCGATCGCCGTCGTGTCCGGTGCGAACCGGACGACGTATGCCGAACTGGCCGCGGCCTCGCGCCGCCTGGCTGCCCGTCTCGCGGATTCCGCGGGGGTCCGCGCGGGTGACCGCGTGGCCCTCTGCCTGGAGTCTTCGACCGAGGCGATCGCGTGTCTGATCGCCGTGCTGCGATGCGGGGCCTCGTACGTACCGCTCGATGCGCAGAACCCCGCCGAGCGCAACCGCCTCATCCTCGACGACTGCCGGCCTCGCGCCGTCATCGGTGACGCGAGGGTCGGGACGCCCGGTGTGCACACGGTCACCGCAGACGACGTGACCCGGATCGCAGAAGACGCGGACGCGCCGCAATTCGACGCGGCGACCGGCCGGCCGGGAGACGACTGCTACGTCATCTACACCTCGGGGACCACGGGCCGGCCCAAGGGCGTGCCCATCACCCATCGCAACGTCCAGGCGCTGTTCGAGGCGGCGGACGGGCTGTTCACGTTCGGCCCGGACGACACATGGCTGCTGTACCACTCGATCGCTTTCGACTTCTCGGTGTGGGAGCTGTGGGGCCCGCTCCTGTACGGCGGCACGCTCGTGGTCCTCGACCGCTGGACCAAGCTGTCGCCCGAGGCATGCGCGTCGATCGTGCTGGAGCAGGGCGTGACGGTGCTCAACCAGACCCCGACCGCCTTCTCCGTGCTGTCCCGTGCCCTCATGGACCAGCTTCCGGAGGGCGCCGGACTCCCCCTGCGTTACGTGGTGTTCGGCGGCGAGCGGCTGTCGATGCCGGCGCTGCGCCGCTGGCGCGACCGGTTCGGCCTGGACAGCCCGCGGCTGATCAACATGTACGGGCTGACCGAGGCCACGGTGCACACCACGTACCACCCCCTGACCGAGGCGGATCTGGCCGGGGAGGAGTCCGTGATCGGCCGGCCGCTGCCCGGCTTCGTCGCCCGAGTGGTGGACGAGACGGGCCGTGCCACCGAACGGGGTCAACTCGTGGTCGCGGGTCCACAGGTGGCCGCCGGCTATCTGGACCGCCCCCGGACGACGGCGGAGCGCTTCGGACCCGACCCGCTGGGCCTGCTCGACGACGCCCTGTTCTACCGGACCGGCGATCTGGTCGAGGACACCGGCGACGGACGGCTGGTCTACCTCGGCCGTGCCGACCGCCAGGTGAAGATCCGCGGCCATCGCATCGAGCTGGGCGAGGTGGAGGCGGCCGTGTCCGCCGTGCCCGATGTCACCGAGGCGGCCGTGGTGGTGCTCGGCACCTCCGACCGCCCGGTCCTGGCCTGCGGCTACACCACCCGCTCCGGCCGACCCCTGGAACTGCGGACGCTGCGCACCGAACTGCGCTCCCGGGTTCCCCAGTACATGCTCCCCGGCCGCTTCGAGTGGTTCGAGCAGCTGCCGCTGACGGTGAACGGAAAGACCGACACCCAGATGATCGCCAAGGAAATGGACCTCCGGACATGACCGTGACCAGTGACCCCATCACGCTCTCCGAACTGACGGAGACGATCCTGAGCCGGCTGCGCGAGCAGCTGGGCGACCGGTGGATCACCGGAGAGGACAACTTTCTCGACGTGGGCGGCCATTCGATGATGGCCATCGAGCTCAAGGCATGGCTCGCCGATCGCCACGGCGTGTCCATCGGGCTCCCCGAGCTGTTCCGGGGCACGCTCTCGGACGCCGCGGCCGCCGCCTTCAGCGGCAAGGGCCCGGTGAAGTAGCCGTGCGCAACTACCTTGAGGTTCTCCGCAACCGCGACTACCGCAAGCTGTGGATCGGCGCCGTCATCAGCCTGCTCGGCGACGGCGCGACCTGGACCGCGCTGGCCTGGATCGCCGTGTCGACCGGAGGCGCCAAGACACTGGCCGTCCTCGGTGTGTGCTACTCGGCGCCCGTTCTCTTCGGCGGGGTCCTGGCCGGCAAGGTGGTGGACCGCTTCTCCCGCCGCAAGCTGCTCGTCTTCGACTCGGTGGTGCGCGCCGCCGCGATGGCCGCCGTTCCGCTGCTGTACGTCATGGACGCCCTGAGCGTCTGGCATCTGTACGCCGTCGCCGCCGTCTACGGCCTCTTCAAGATCCTGCCGATCGGCATCATCCCGGCGGTCCTTCCCGATCTGGTGCCCAAGAAGCAGCTCGACACGGCCATCGCCCTGGAGGCGGTCGCCTACGGAGCCGCCGGTCTGGCCGGGCCGGCGCTCGGCGGCCTGCTGATCCCGTTCATCGGCGGGCACTGGGTGCTCGGCCTGGACGCCGTCTCGTATCTCGTCTTCGCCGGCCTCGTGATGAGCATGAAGGCACGGCTCGACCGGCCGGAGTCCGCAACGCGGGAAGCGGGCGGGAAGAGCGCCGAGGCCGAGCGCAGTTCGTGGCGACCGGTGCTCCGGTTCCTGGTGGGCGACCGCGTGATGCTGGTGATCACCATCGCGTTCACCGCCTTCAACATGGCGATGGGCATGCTCATCGTGACCCAGCCGTGGCTGGCCCACGAGCGGCTGCCCGGCGGCGCCACGATGCTCGGTCTGATCGTCGGTGTGCTGGCGGGTGCCGAGATGGTCGGCTCGCTGATCGCCGGGGCGGTCAAGCCTGCCGTACGCCCCATGGTCCGTATCGGACTCCTCCAACTCGTCGCCGGTGGAGGTCTGCTGCTGCTGCTCGGTGCCAATCCGGTGCTGATCCTGATCGGCCAGGCGATCTGCGGCATCCCGGCCATGGTGATGACGGTCTCCTCGCAGAGCGTCCGCTACCAGCGCACGCCCGAGGTGCTTCGCGCCCGCACCATGACGCTGATGCGCACGCTGATGCACAGCGCGGTGCCGGTCGGTTCGTTCGTCGCGGGTCCGCTGCTCGCGGGCGGTCACTACTCCGCGCTCGTACTGACCATGGCCGTCGTCGCCGGCGCGCCGGGTCTGCTGAGCCTGGTGCTGGTGCGCGACGCGGTGGTCAACGAGCCGGAGCCGGTCTCTGAAGCCACCGATTCCGCCGCCACCCCCATCCCCTCCACGGCCGAGCCCGCCCTTGCGACCAACTCCGCAGGAGATTCCCAGTGACGCACGCGCCCTTCACCTTCCACACGCGCACCGACGCGTACCTGGCCGCCCTGCGCAACCACCGCCCCGGCACGCCCGTGCCCGTGCTCGGCGAACCGGGCCCCGCCCACCAGGCCGTCATCGAGCTCAGCAGGCCTCAGCCGCAGCGAGCCGCCCCTGACCCCGGCGAGATCCTGGTGGTCTGGCCGGCCGGCTCCAAGGCCGCCGAACTCGCCGCCGCACTCGCCGAGGCCGTCCAGGGCCGGGGCCGGGAGCTCGCGCGGCCGGAGGACATCGGCGCGACCAGCGGCACCGCCCGCCACGTCCTCGTGGTCTCGCTCGCCGACGAGATGGACGAGCGTTCGCTGACCCGGATGCACGACAGCCTCTGGGAGCACCGCTCCGCGGGTGAGGGCGGTCATCTCGGCATGGTCGTCGGCGCCGACCTGGAGCAGCTCAGCTGGATCGTCGCCAAGGGCCTGGCCCTGCCCCATCGCATCACCCCCACCGAGCAGCACCTGCGGGTGTGGCCCGCCGTGCAGCGGATCTCGAAGCGCTACGGGACCGGCACCTGGGTCCTCCAGGACGATGCCAAGGCCGAGGTCGTACGGCCGCTGCTGCTGGACACGCACACGGCGGCGGTCTCCCTGGTGGCACACGGCCGCGACGACGTGATCCACCTCAACGACACCGTGATCTGCCCGATCGGCGCGCACACCATCGACCCCGGCTCGCCGTCGGCCTCGCACGCTCCGGTCTGCGCCTTCACCGGCCGCTGCTACCGGCCCGAGGTCGCGAACGAGAACATCATCCTGTCCGGCGGGATCGCGGCGGACGTGCTGTTCGCCAACTCCTGCATGGGCATGCGGGTCAACGAGGGGCTGTACCCCCAGGAGTACCTGATGCCGCACGGTTTCGTACGCGGCACGGCAGCCGCGTACCTGGCCACCGGGCAGGTCATCAACGGTCTGCTGAAGGTCAACGACATCTTCCACACGGCCTGCGGCACCGGGCGCACGCTGGGCGAGGCCGCCACGCTGATCAACGACCACCTCCGCTACGAGCGCGTCGACCTGCCGTACTACACACTGCTCGGCCTGCCCTGGCTGACCGTCGCCGAGGGCGGCGCCGAGGGAGGCGCCGAACCCGGGGCGCAGTGGGGCGAGTTCCTGCTCGCACAGGGCGAGCCGGGCGTGGAGGGAGGCGGTGTCCGCGCCGCCGCCGTAGCCCTCGCCGCCGAGGAGTCCACCGGCAGCAGCGCCCATGTGCTGTACGTGTCCGGGCGTGGGGCGGCCGTGCTCGGCGACGAGGCGCCGGAGGGCCTGGACCTCAGCGCCGTACCGCATCTGAAGCAGACGCTGCAGGCGATGGGCCGTGCCATGACCAATTTGGAGGACGTCGCCTTCACCGGTCTGAAGTACTCCCGCCAGGGGAACATGCTGGTCAACGTCCGCGATCAAGTCGCCTCTCTCTCGCAGGCGCTGCACGGCGCCGCGCTGATGGGGGACATCAAGCGGATCAGGCGGCGCATCGGAGCCATCACCACCGGGGTCGAGCGGGCCGAACTCACCCTGGCCGAGGCCCTGTTCGAGCGTGGTGTCCACAGCTTTCAGCACTACAACGACGTATGGGGCGAGACGCTGGAGCTGCACTCGCCGGAACTCTCCGACGAGGAGTGCCCGTACTGCGCGCGGTTGCTCGTGCGGCAGGGCGCGACCCACCCGATCATCGGCCGGATCGGCCGCGATGCCCAGGTGTGCCCGCGCTGCGGCATGATCCGCGACGCCGACGCACGTACCCCTGTCGCCGGCATGGTCGTCGACACCCCGGAGATCTGGCGCTGCGGTGAGACCCAGGACATCGCCCTGCGGTTCCGGCTGGCGCCCGTCGCGGGGGAGGGGGCCGGTCCGGACAAGGTGGCGGTCGGCATCTTCATGGCCAACGCGGCCAAGAACGGCATGGACTTCCCCTCGCCGCGCTTCGTCGAGCTCGGAGCCGACGGCACGGGAGAGCTCCGCGTGAGCGTCGAGGTGCCCGAGGGCGCACGGATGCATCAGGAGTACGTCCGCGGCCTCGTCGTCGCCGAGGGGACCATCTCGTTCGTCACCCGCCCGGTGTGGGTGCGCCCGGCCGTGGCCGGTCCCGTGCCGATCACGCTCTCCGCCCGGAGCTGATCCGCCGGAGCTGATCCGCCCGTTGCTCCGCGCGATCACCGATCCACCGACCCACCGATCCGCCGATCCGCCGATCCACCGATCCGCCGACCCACCGATCCACCGATGCACCGATCCACCGATGCACCGATCCACCGTTCTGCATCCGCACGGAAGGTCACACGCATGTCCGAGACAACCGTCACCACGGCGGCGGTTCCGGCCTCCTACACCCAGGAAGGTCTCTGGCTGCTGGAGCAGCTCGGAGCCGGCCCGGTGGCCAACAACCTGCCCATGGCCTGGCGGATCGCCGGCCCCGTCGACCCCGGCGCATTCCGCGCGGCGCTCCGTCTGGTCGCCGTCCGCAACCCGGTCCTGCTCTCCCGCTGTGACTGGGACGAGGCGGGAGACACCCTCCTGCTGACCCGCAGCCACGAGCCACAGGACATACCTGTGGACATCTCGTACGGCACCGGCGACGAGCTGGCGTACGCCGAGGCGTACGAGGAGTCGCTGCGGCCCTTCCCGCCCGGGCAGCCGCTCGTCCGCGCCCGCATCTGGGCGCCGGCCGGCGACGAGGGCGCGGACGGCGACACGCTGTTGCTCATCGTCATCAGCCATCTGGTCTTCGACGGCGGCTCCGAGGAGTCGTTCTTCGCGGAGCTGCTCGCCGCATACCGGCACGTCACCGAGGGCACGGAGCTCCCCGGCGCCCCGGAGCCCTACCAGCGCTTCGCCCAGGAGCAGCGCGAGCTGTTCGCCCGGCCCGATCAGGCCGAGCGTGTGGCGCGGCTGGCTGCCCGGCTGCCCGTGCCGCAGCCCGTCCCGCTGCCCCGCTCGGCCACCCGTCGCGAGCAGGGCGATCCGTCCGAGGGGCTGCGTCACTACGTGCTGCTGGACGCGGAACAGCTGGCGGAGATACGGAGGTTCGGCCGCGCGCGGGGGGCGTCCGAAGTCATCGTGATCCTTGCCGCGCTGGTGGCCACCGCCGCCCGCCTCGGCGACCAGGAGAACTGCGGCGTACTGCTTCCGTACGCCAACCGGGCGTCGGCGTGGGCGCGTGACGTGATCGGTCCCTGCCTCAACAGCCTCTACCTCACGGCCGGCGTGCCCGCGGGCCGCACCTTCGCCGAACTCGTCGACCAGGTGCGGGACCTGGCGTTCGAGGCGTACGACGACGCCGACATCCCCGCCGAGGCACTGCGCGCCCGCTGGGCGGAGAGCGGCGCCGAGGCACGCAGCAATCTGATGCTCAACCTGTTCCCCCGCGAGCGCGCCGAGCTCCAGCTGCCCGGCTGCACCACTCGCCGCCTCAGCTGGGAGGAGACCCCGGTACGCGCCCGCGCCGACCTGTGCGTCTACGGCTGGCCGCAGGACGGCGGGCTGCGTCTGGAGTTCCTGTACCGCACGGCCGCGCTGACCGCCGCCGACGCGGCGTCGTTCGCCGCTTCCCTGACCGGGCTGCTGGCGCAGGGCATCGCCGCTCCGGAACTGCCGGTCGCCGGATTCGCCCTGGACGGGGCCGGGGAGAGCCTGCGGGCGCTGTCCGCGCCGCTCGTCTCGACGCCGCATTCCTCGGTGGTCGAGCAGGTGTGGGCGGCCGCCGCCCGCGACCCGCACGGCCTCGCCGTCAGCGCCCCCGGGGAGGAGCTGACGTACCGCGGGCTGACCGGCCGCGCCGACCGGGCGGCTGCCCGGCTCCGCGAGCGGGGTGTACGGGCCGGGGACACGGTCGCGCTCGAGGCCCCCCACTCCCTGCGGACCGTGCTGGGCGCGCTCGCCGTCCTGCGGGCCGGTGGCGTGCTCCTGCTCGTACAGCCCGATCTGCCGCCGGCCCGCCGCGAGGCGGTACTCGGTCTCGCCGGCCCCGCCCTGCACCTCGGCGACGGTGATCTCGACGCGCTCCTCGAAGCGTCGGGCGCCGCGCCCGCGACGACGGGTGAACTGCCGCTGCCGGCCCCCGACGACCCCGCGTACATCTTCTTCACCTCCGGCTCGACCGGTGTGCCCAAGGGCGTACTCGGCCGGCACGGCGGACTGGGCCACTTCCTCGCCTGGGAGCGGGACGCGCTCGCCACCGCCCCCGGCGACCGCGTGGCCTGGCGCACCAACCCGGGCTTCGACGTCGTGCTGCGCGATCTGTTCCTGCCGCTGGTCTCCGGCGCGACACTCGTCGTGCCCGACCCGGCCGACCTGGAGGACCCGGCAGCCACCCTGCGCTGGCTCGCCGCGTCCGGTGCCACCACGCTGCACATCACGCCCAGCCTGGCCGACCTGCTCGTCGCCGAGCACGCGGACGACCCCGGTGCGGCGCCCCGTCCGCAGGCCCTGAGGGCCGTGCTGTTCGCCGGTGAGCCGCTCACCGGGCAGGCCGTGACCCGGTGGCGACGGCACTTCGGTGAGACGGCTCGCGTGGTGAACCTGTACGGTCCCACCGAGACGACCCTCGCCAAGTGCTGGTACGAGGTCCCCGCCGACCCGGTCGACGGTGTGCAGCCGATCGGCCACCCGTTGCCCGAGACGCAGGTCGCGGTGCTGGGCCGGGACGGCCGCCCGGCGGGCATCGGCGAGACCGGTGAACTCACCATCCGCACCCCGCACCGCTCGCTCGGCTACCTCGGTGCGACCGACGGGCCCGCCGCCGACCGGTTCGCGGTGAACCCCTTCCGCGACGACCCGGCCGACGTGCTGTACCGCACCGGCGACCTGGGGCGCCTGCGCGCCGACGGGCTCATCGACATCCTCGGCCGCGCCGACGACGAGGTGAAGGTGCACGGGGTCCGCGTCCAGCCCGCCGAGATCTCGGCCGCGCTCCGCGCCCACCCGGGCGTCGAACAGGCGGCGGTCGTCAAGAGCGACGACGGCCACGGGCTGATCGGCTACGTCGTGCCCGCCCCCGGGACACTGCTGGACGAGGCCGAGGCGCTGCGCCATGTGGCCGCGCTGCTGCCCCCCGCGTTCGTGCCCGCCCGGCTGGTCACCCTCGACCG
Source organism: Streptomyces sp. NPDC054841 (assembly GCF_053611045.1). Lineage (NCBI taxonomy): Bacteria > Bacillati > Actinomycetota > Actinomycetes > Kitasatosporales > Streptomycetaceae > Streptomyces > Streptomyces sp. NPDC054841. Next base: position 50,270 of record NZ_JBSGZO010000003.1, read on the forward strand.
GATGCCGCTTCTGCCCAACGGCAAGGTGGACAGGCGGTCCCTTCCGCAGCCCTCCGACCGCTGCCCCGAGGTGGAGATCGTCGCACCGCGCACGGCGGAGGAGGCCGCGGTCCTGGAGATCTTCCAGCAGGTGCTCGGCGTGGCACGGATGAGCGTGCACGACGAGTTCCTCGCGCTCGGCGGCCACTCACTGCTGGCGATGCGGGTCGCCGCCCGGCTGCGCAAGCGCTTCGGCGTCCGGGTGCCCGCCCAGGGCGTGCTCGACCGGGCCACCCCCGCCGTGCTCGCCGAGTGGATCGGACGGCAGTCCCCGGACGCCGGCCGGCCGTCGCCCCGTATCACCGGTGACCGCCCCTACCCGGCCGGGCTCGGCCAGGAGCGGATGTTCTTCCTGGAGGAGATGACCGGCGCCGAACCGGGCGTCTACAACATCCCATGGTGCTTCCGGCTGCGCGGCCGGCTCGACACGGACGCCTTGCGCGCCGCACTGCTGCGGCTGACCGAACGCCACGCGCCGCTGCGCACCGGCTTCGAGGTGACGCCGGAGGGTCTGCTGGCCCACCCCCGCCCGGCGGCGGAGGTCTTCGACTTCCGCACGGTGAGCCTGGAATGCCCGGACGACCTCGACGCTTTCGTACGGGCGGAGCTGACACGGCCGCTCGGTCTGCGCGCGGGCGGCGCGGTCCGTTTCGCGCTGGCCGAACTCGGCCCCGAGGACCGGGCACTGGTGTGCACCGTCCACCACATCGCCGCCGACGGCTGGTCGCTGTCGGTGCTCCAGAGCGAACTGTCCGCCCTGTACGCGGTGTTCGCCGGACACCCCGGAGCGGCCGAGCCGCCGCTCCCGGAGGGCGGTTACGCGGACTTCGCGCTCTGGCAGCGCGAGCGCACCGCCGAACTGGAGGCGGACGGACGGCTCGCCTCGGTGGCCGCGCGGCTGCGAGGTGCCCCCGAGCGCTACGGCATGCCGACCGACCGGCCCCGCGGCCGCCGCCAGACCTATCGGGGCGACCGCGAGGCGCTCGCCCTGCCCGACGGGTTCGCCGAGCGGCTGCGGACCGAGGCGACCCGCCGCTCCGTCACCCCCTTCACCCTGCTCGCCGCGGCCTACGCGGCGGCGGTCGCGGCCCGCGGCGGCGACCGGGAGCTGGTGCTCGGCGCGGCCGTGGCCAACCGTCCCGAGACCTTCCACCAGGAGCTCATCGGCTGCTTCATCAACACCGTGCCGCTGCGCCTGGCCATCCCGGCCGGCGGACTGCTCGACGAGCTGATCGACACGGTCGCGGCCGAGACGGCCGGTGCGCTGGCCGACGCGGACATCCCCTTCGAGCGGCTGCTGTCCGAGCTCGATGTGGAGCGCACCGCCAACCATCCGCCGGTCTTCCAGGCCATGCTGGTGATGCAGCAGGCCGAGCCCGCCGGGCTCGAACTGCCCGGCGTGCGGGTCACGGAGGTTCCCGACGTCCGGCCGACCGCCAAGACCGACCTGAGCCTGATCGTCCATCTCGACGGCGCACACCCCACGCTCACCATGGAGTACAACGCCGACCTGTTCGAACCGGCCACCGTCCGCGCGCTGCTGGACCACATCTGCCATCTGCTGGAGGTGACGGGACAGCCGGGCACGCGGCACGACGCTCTGCCGCCCGCCGAACTGGCCGCCGAACTGGCCCGGGCCGCGGGCCCGGACCGGCCGTTCACCCCGGGCGAGCCGCTCGACCTGCTCACCGGCATCCGGCGCACGGCCGCCCGTACCCCGGACGCCCCGGCGGTCAGCTACGCCGGCCGCACCCTGAGCTACACCGAACTGATCGGTCTGGCCGACGCGCACGCGCACCGGCTGCGCTCCTGCGGGATCACCACCGGCGACGTGGTCGCCGTGCACCTGGAGCGGTCCGCCGAGATGGTGGTGGCGCTGCTCTCCGCGCTGGCCGCCGGCGCCGCCTATCTGCCGCTGGACACCGGCGCCCCGGCCGAGCGGCTGCGGGTGATGATGGACACCGCGAACGTCCGGGCGCTGCTGACCACCGAGGGCGGTGTGCCGGACGAGCTGCGCCGCACCCACACTCTTTGCGTCGATCTGGGCGCCCCGCCCCAGGCGCCGCCGGCCCTGGCGGTGCCGCCCCAGGCACCCGCGTACTGCATCTTCACCTCCGGTTCGACGGGCACCCCCAAGGGGGTGCTGGTACCGCACATCGCGATCACCAACCGGCTGCGCTGGATGCAGAGTGCCTACCGGCTCGACGCCCGCGACACCGTGCTCCAGAAGACCCCGTACACCTTCGACGTGTCGGTGTGGGAGTTCTTCTGGCCGCTGCTGGCGGGCGCCAGGATCGTCATGGCCCGCCCCGGCGGACACCGCGACCCCGGCTATCTGATCGAGGAGATGCGCCGCGAGCGGGTCACGACACTGCACTTCGTGCCGCCGATGCTGGCCGCGCTCCTCGAACACCCGGAGGCCGGTTCGATCGCCGACTCGGTACGGCTCGTGGTGTGCAGCGGCGAGGCCCTGGAAGGCAGCCTGCGCGACCGGTTCCACACGGTGACTTCGGGCGCGGCCAAGGCCCCGCGGCTGGAGAACCTGTACGGCCCGACCGAGGCGGCCGTCGACGTCTCCTGGTACAGCGCCGCACCGGACGACTCCGGGGCCGCGGTCCCGATCGGCCGCCCCATCGACAACATCCGGCTGTACGTCCTGGACCGCGACACCATGCGGGTCACGCCGCCCGGCGGCGTCGGCGAGCTCCACATCGGCGGCACCGGGCTGGCGACCGGCTACAGCGGTCGCCCCGATCTGACGGCGGACCGGTTCGTCCCGGATCCGTTCGCCGGGCCCGACAACCCCGGCTCCCGGCTCTACCGCACAGGTGACCTGGTGCGACGGCAGGCCGGCGGCGAGCTCGAGTACTTCGGCCGTACCGACTTCCAGGTGAAGATCAGGGGCGTACGCATCGAACTCGGCGAGATCGAGGAGCGGCTCGTCGCCCAGCCCGAGGTCAGCGACGCGGTCGTCCTGGTCCACGAGAACCCGGGCGGTGGCAAGGAGCTGATCGGGTACGCGACCCCGCGGCCCGGCACCCGGATCGACGGCTCCGCACTGGTCGAGCGGCTGCGCACCTTTCTGCCCGACTACATGTGCCCCTCACTGGTCGTGCTGCTGGACGAGTTCCCGCTCGGCGCCACCGGCAAGGTGGACCGGCGTGCCCTGCCCGATCCGCAGCTGTGGCGGCCCGAGGCCGTCGCGTACGAAGCACCCGCGACCGACGAGGAGCGGGCACTCGCCGCCATCTGGACCGATGTCGTCAAACCGGCCGGACCGGTCGGCGCGGGAGACAACTTCTTCGCCCTCGGAGGCGATTCGCTCAGCGCCGTACGCGTCGTGGGCGCCGCGGCCGACCAGGGATGGCGGCTCGCCCTCGACGAGGTGTTCACCGCGCGCGACCTGCGGGAGCTCGCCGCCACCCTGACGCCGACGGACACCGCCGAGGCACCCGCCGCGGCCGTCACCGACTTCACCATGCTCAGCGCCGCCGACCGTGCGCTGCTCGGACTCTGAGAACTCTGGAGAACAGATGACCACCGCTACACCACAGCGCCGGGCAGCCACCAGCGCGGTCACGGACGCCTACCCGCTCTCCCGCCTCCAGGCCGGCATGATCTACCACGCCGAGCTGGAAGGGGACGCCTCCTACTACCACGACATCTACTCGCTGCGCGTCCACGGACCGTGGCAGGAGCAGGCCTTGCGGGCGGCCGCCGAAGGCCTCGTCGCGGCCCACGACACCCTGCGCACCTCCTTCGAGCTCGCCAAGTTCAGCGAGCCCCTGCAGCTGGTGCACTCCACAGCCGAGGTCCCGCTGGAGGTCGTCGACCTGCGCGGCCTGCCCGCCGCGGACGTCGAGCACACCCTGGAGGAGTGGCGGCGCGCGGAGACCCAGCGCCCCTTCGACTTCGCGAAGGCGCCGCTGTTCCGCATGGTCGTCCACCTCCTGGACGACGGGCAGTTCCACTTCTGGTGGTCCTTCCACCACGCGATGATGGACGGCTGGAGCCTGCACTCCGCGGTCACCGACCTGTTCGCCGGATACACCGCGATACGCAGGGGCGAGGCGCCGCGGTTCACCGCCCCGCGCACCCGCTACCGCGACTACATCGCCCTCGAACTGGACGCCCTCGACGATCCCCGGCAGCGCGACTTCTGGCGCGGCCGGCTAGCCGGGGCCGAGCCCGCCGCCCTTCCCGTACCGCCCCGGCGCACCAGCGACGAACTGGAGTCGGTCGTCGAGGTCGAGTGGCACGACATTCCCTCCTCCGTCCTGTCCAGGCTGAACGACCTCGCGGCGACTCTGCGCGTCCCCGTCCGTACGGTGCTGCTCACGGCGCATCTGCGGGTGCTGTCCGCGCTGCTGGGCCGCTCCGACGTCATCACGGGCGTCGTCGGCAACGGCCGCCCGGAGACCACCGACGCCGAGCAGGTCAAGGGCCTCTTCCTGAGCACGTATCCGCTGCGCACCGAGATCCCGGCGGGCAGCTGGGCGGAGTTCGTGACCGCGGTGTTCGCCGAGGAGACCGCGATCCTGCCGCACCGTCGCTACCCGCTGGCCGCGATGGTCGAGGAGACGGGCTGGAGTCCCTTCGACGTCGTCTTCGACTTCCGCCGGTTCCGCAGCTACGAGGGACTCACCGAGCAGGACGACCTGAGCTTCGACATCGGCGCCTACTACGAGCACACCAACTTCCCGCTCACGTCCGGGTTCGTCATGAACCCGGACGGCACCGAACTGCGCCTCCAGTTCCGCTACGACGCCCGGCGCTTCGACCACGACGACACCGCCCGCATCGCGCGCTCCTATCTCTCCGTACTGGCCCGGATCGCCGCCGACCCCGATGCGCCGGTCCTCGCGGAACCGGCCCTCGCGACCGAGGACATCGCCGTCCTCACCCGGCACGCGTCCGGACCCCGGCAGGACCCGGACGGTCCGCGTGGCGTCCACCAGCGCATCGAGCGGGCGGCCAGGCCGGGCCGTACGGCCGTACGCGCGATCGACGGAGAGCTCGACTACGACGATCTGCTGCAGACCGCGGGCCGGATCGCCGGCCATCTCCAGGACGCCGGGGTGCGCCGTGGCGACCCGGTCGGCGTCTGCATGAACCGCACCGTGCTGCTCGTCCCCACCCTGCTCGCGATCTGGCGGATCGGCGCCAACTACGTGTCGCTGGACCCCGCCTACCCGATCGACCGGCTGCGCTACATCGCCTCCCACAGCGGCGCCGGCTTCGTGCTCCACGACGCCGCGTCCGCGCCGGTCGCCGCCGAGCTGGAGCCGGCCGCGCTGGCCGTCGAGACGGCCGCCGCGCACCCGCGCAGCGCCGATGCGGTCGAGGTGTCGGGCGACGAACTGGCCTACACCATCTACACCTCCGGCTCCACGGGACTGCCCAAGGGTGTCCAGGTGCCGCACGGCGCGGTCGTGAACTTCCTCGACGCGCTCATCGAGGGGCTGGAGCTGGACGACGAGCACACCTACCTCGCCACCACGTCGATCAGCTTCGACATCCATGTGAACGAGATGTTCGTGCCGCTCGTGCTCGGTGCCCAGATGGTCCTCGCGGCCCGCAGCCAGGTCTCGGACGGCACCGCGCTGCGCGACCTCATCGAGGCCGAGCCCGACCTGATCGGCCAGGGCCCGCCCGCCATGTGGCGGATGCTGCTGGACACCGGCTGGCGGCCGTACGGCATGGCGGCCGTGCTCTGCGGCGGCGAGGCGTTCCCGCGCGACCTGGCGGAGAAGCTGACCCGCGACGGTGTGCCGGTGTGGAACATGTACGGCCCCACCGAGACCACCGTCTGGTCGGCCGTGCACCGCGTTGTGGACGGCGACGGCACCGTCCCCATCGGACGCCCGATCCGCAACACCACCCTGTGGGTGCTCGACCAGAACATGGACCCGGTCTTCCCCGGGGTGCCCGGCGAGCTCCACATCGGGGGCGAGGGCGTGGCGCGCGCGTACCACGACAGGCCCGACCTGACCGCCGACCGGTTCGTCCCGGACCCGTTCGCCGGCCCCGGCCGGCCGGGTGCTCGCCTCTACCGCACCGGTGACCTGGTGCGTATCGCCGAGAACGGCACCTTCGAGTACCTGGAGCGCGTCGACCTCCAAGTGAAGGTGCGCGGCTACCGCATCGAACTGGAGGAGGTCGAGGCCCGGCTCGGCGCCCACCCGGACGTCTCCGCCGCCGTCGTCGCGGCCCCGCTCGGCTCCGACGGCGAGCGCGTGCTGGCCGGCTACGCGGTCGCCGCGCCCGGCGTCGACGGGACGGAGCTGCGCTCCTGGTGCGCCGAGACCCTGCCGGACTACATGGTCCCGCAGGCCTGGGTGCTCCTCGACGCATTGCCGCTGACCCCGAACGGCAAGGTCGACCGCAAGGCGCTGCCCGGCATCGGCGACGCCGCGGCGCTCGTCCCGGCCGACAGCACTGCCCCGGGCAGCGACACCGAGAGGGCGATCGCCGCGATCTGGAGCGAGGTCCTCGGCATCACCGGCATCGGCGTCAACGCCAACTTCTTCGACCTGGGCGGTCATTCGCTGCGCGCCCTGCGCGTCGTACTGAAGATCCGTGACGAGCTCGGTGTGGACGTGCCCGTGGCCTCGCTGCTCCAGGCGTCCACGATCCGCCGGCTCGCCGCACTCATCGACCTGGAGGCCGGCGGGGACGCGAACTCCGCCCGCCCGCTCGTCGTACCGCTGAACGCGCAGGGCGCCACCCCGCTCTTCCTCTTCCACCCGCTCGGCGGCCACATCTTCGGCTACGGGCCGCTCGGCCGGGCCCTGGAGGGCGAGGTCACCGTCCACGGCGTACGCGCCAGCGGTATGGAGCCGGGGGAGGAGCCGCTCGACTCCATGGCGGAGCTGGTCGACCGCTACCTCGGTGAACTGCGCGCCGTCCAGCCCGAGGGCCCGTACCGGCTGGCGGGCTGGTGCATGGGCGCCACCGTTGCCGTGGAGATCGCCCGGCAGCTGCGCGCCGGGGGTGAGGAGGTCGGTTTCCTCGGTCTGATCGTTGCCAACCCCTTCGACCAGGCGCCACGGATCCTCCTGGAGGACCCGACCGCCCTGGTGCATCACATGCTCGGGCAGGGCACCGATGTGACGTACGAGGAGCTGGCGGCCCTCGACTCGCTCGACGAGAAGATCGAACGCGTCTTCAGCCGCAGCCGCGAGGCCGGTCTGCTGCGGGACGACGTCAGCAGCATGGACGACGCCCACCGGCTGCTGCGGGTCTACCAGGCCAACGCCAGGGCGATCAGCTCGCAGGAGCTGCCCCCGTACGACGGTCCGGCGCATGTCTTCGTCCTGCCCGAGGACGGCTTCCAGCCCGCAGACATGGGCTGGTCGAAGGTGATCACCGGATCCGTCGTGCAGCACGACCTGCCCGGGCTGCCCACCACCTTCCTCGATCCGGAGGAGATCGGCCGGCTGTCCGAGATCCTCGCCGGCGAACTGGCCGGCCGTGCCGACGCCTGAGCCCCGTCCGTCCCACCACCGCGCAAGGAGTACTTCCATGGCCGTTGAGAACACCACCACCACCGCAGCCGTCGCCGCCGGGACCACCGCCGACGCCCCGTTCACCGTCGTGCACAACATCGAGGAGCAGTACTCGGTCTGGTTCACGGGGCGTCCCCTCCCGGCCGGCTGGCAGGCCACCGGCTTCACCGGCACCCGCGACGCCTGCCTGGCCCACATAGCGGAGATCTGGACGGACCTGCGTCCGCTCAGCCTGCGTACGGCGCTCGCCGCCACGACCGGAAAGGCGGCCTGAACCGTGCTGACCGTGTACACCACCGCTCCGTCGTCCCACGGCGTCACCGGAACAGAGTTCCGGCAGCGGGCCGTCGACGTGGCCCGCTGGACGGAGGCCGCGGGCCACCGCGGACTCCTCGTCTACACCGACAACACGCTCGTGGACCCGTGGTCCGTCGCCCAGCTGCTGATCGAGCGGACCGAGTCGCTGGTGCCGCTGGTGGCGGTGCAGCCGCTGTTCCGCCACCCGTTCGACGTGGCCAGGGCCATCAGCTCCCTCGGTTTCCTGTACGGGCGCCAGGTCGACCTCAACCTGGTGACCGGCGGCTTCGCCGGTCACATGCGTGAGCTCGGGGACGTACTCGACCACGACGAGCGCTACGGCAGGCTCGTCGAGTACGGAAGGATCGTCAACAAGCTGCTCGCCGGGGTCCGGCCGGTCACCCACCTCGGGAACCACTACGGCCTGAACAGTGCGCAGCTCACGATCCCGCTGCCGCCCGAACTCACCCCACGCGTCTACCTCTCGGGGTCCTCGGACGCCTGCGTCGACGCCCAGCAGAGCCTCGGCGCCGTCCGCCTGTCCTACCCGCGGGCGTTCGCGGACTACGCGGGGACGCCGGACGCGCTGCGCGGCAACGGCATCCGGCTCGGCATCATCGCCCGCGACAGCGCGGAGGAGGCCTGGCAGATCGCCCAGGAGCGCTTCCCCTCCGACGAACTGGGCGAGGGACTGCACGATGTGGCGGCCGGCCAGGTCGAGTCCCGCTGGCACCGGAACCTCTCCGCCGACGCGCAGCGCTCGCATGCCCCCAGGGACGGCTACTGGCTCTACCCGTTTCGCGCGTACAAGACCTTCTGCCCCTATCTCGTGGGCAGCTACGAAGAGGTCGGCCGGCTGCTCGGCCAGTACGTCGACCTGGGCATCACCGCGCTGATCCTCGACGTGCCACGGGAGGAGGACGACCTCCACCACGCCGGAATCGCCCTGCGCCTCGCGCAGCGGCAGCCCGTCGCGTCCTGACCTTCCGCACCGCACGACTCGCTGCCGCCGGGCGCCCTGCGCGCCCGGCGGCCCTTCCCAGGAGAGCGACCATGAGCAGTACGGACGTCTGGATACGGCACCTCGGCCCGCCCGCCGTCACCACGGGCACGCACACCGAACTGGTCTGCTTCCCGCATGCCGGCGGGTCGGCAGGAGCCCACCGGCCGCTCGCGGCGGCGCTCGCCGGGCAGGCGGAAGTGATCGGCGTCCAGTACCCGGGCCGTCAGGACCGGCTCGCCGAACCGGTGATCACCGATCTGCACCTGCTGGCCGACGCGATTGCCGACCGGCTCGCCGCGCGCGGCGCCGGCCAGGGCACGGAGCGGCGGCGAGTGTTCTTCGGGCACAGCATGGGCGCCATCGTCGCGTACGAGGTCGCGCGGCGGCTGGGGGAGGACGGGCCGTGTGCGCTCTTCGTCTCCGGCCGTCCGGCGCCCTCCCGGATCCGGCGCACCACCGCCCATCAGCTCGACGACGACGCGCTGCTGGGTCAGGTGGTCTCACTGGGCGGGTCGGACAAGGAGCTGCTGGGCCACCCGGAGCTGCGGGCGCTGGTCCTGCCCGTCGTCCGTGGCGACTACCGCGCCAGCGAGACGTACCGCCACCGGGGCGGGCCTCCGCTGGCCTGCCCGGTCACGGTCTTCACCGGCGACGCCGACCCCTTGACGCCGATCGCCGACGCCCGCGCCTGGGCCGCCCACACGACCGGGCCATTCCGCCTGCGAATCCTCGAAGGGGGCCACTTCTTCGTCGACGCACATTGGTCCGCCGTCGCACGGACCGTCCAGCACACCCTGGAATCCGTACTCGCATGAATCCATGTCCATGAGAATCCATGGCGTGGAATTACCCGGACGCGATATGCGGGACTTTCCTCAAATCCCTTCCGTCACTGGAATACCGTGGCGGCCTTCGGTGGCTCCGCGAGAAGCTTGTCTGCCGGGGCCCGTCAGAGCCAGCCTCGTTGCGAGGCCCGCAGCCCTGCCTCGAACCGGCTGCGCGCACCGAGCCGTTCCATCAGCCCGGCCATCACTCGCCGCACCGACCGCGCAGACATCCCGAGCTGATGGCCGGCCCGCTCGTCGGTCATGCCCGTGGACAGCAGTCTGAGCAGCTCACGTTCCTGCGGGGACAGTCCGCGCTCGTCCGTCGAGGGGGCCACCTGGTCGACGGGGCACGCGGCCGACCAGGTCTGCTCGAACAGCGCCAGCACCGCCGCGACGGTTCCGGCGTCCTGTACCTGCACGGCCCCCAGAGCCGTATTGCCCGGATCCACCGGGACCAGTGCCACGCGGCGGTCGTAGATCAGCATCCGTATGGGGAGCGCGGGCAGGGTCCGCACTTCGGCCCCCATCTCCGTCAGCCAGCGGGCGTAGGCCAGAGTCGGCGGATCCTTGCGGATGCTGTCCACGCCGACGGTCCGGATCGCGATGCCGCGCTCCCGCACCTGCCGGTCGAGGGACATCGCCGCCTCGATGCGCGCGGGATCCTGCGGCCCGCCGGGCATCAGGCTGGCGACCTCGGCGGTCGCCTGCAGGGCCAGCTGTTCGATGCGGGCCTGAATCGCGTCCATGCCCATGAGCGGTTCCGCATGACTGTCCGGCACACCGGGCCGAAGGCTCGCGTATTCCTGCATGAGCTGGGCCACGGCGACCTGGCTCTCGGCGAACTGCTGCTGCTGGCGCAGCAGTTCAGCTTCCCGGCGCTGCAGGAGGAGTTGCATCCCGTATTCCGGGCTGACCGGGCGCATGCCGCCGGGCGAATCCCAGGAAGGGCGGAGCAGGGTGAGCTCTGCCAACCGGTCGAGCGCCTGGCGCACCTCTTCAGGCTTTACTCCGAGTTCGCCTGCAATTCCATTGACGCCCAGGTCGCTATGTGTCAGCAGTAGTCGATAGACCCGTTCCGCAAGTGAATCCACGCCCAAGAAGTCGAGCATTGCATCTCCCCCCAAGAGAACGCCCTCGGCGGGAGGTTACAGAGCTATTGGGTGTGGCGCAAGCAATTCATGTATGTGCCAGGAAGGGGAATTCAACCGGAAGCCGATCACGGTTCTGTTCGCCCAACCGGGCATCGGGACCGGAACCCGGCGCCGTGTCAGGTGAGCGCCGGCTTGGCCCCGAGCGCAGCGAACGCGGCCGCGAAGGCCCGGCGCATCCACGTCAGCACCGGCGGATGCGAGATGACGCGGTGCCGGATCGCCGCGGCGAATCTCCCGTACGCGGCCCTGGATCATCCGACCGGAAGACGAAAGCCCCGGTCACTCCCACGCGACCGGGGCTTTCTCTGTCTCCGGATCCGGCGACGCGGCGTCACTCCCCCGAGTGTGGCCATCCACGCCGAGCACCGTCTCACCGGATCCGACGAGGAGATACAAACAGCCTTCACCAACGGATCGCTAACATGTGGCCAACGGTCAGCGCAGGAGGCAAAGGCAATGCGGTTCGGACTGCTCGGTCCGCTGACCGTGCACGACGACGACGGTGACGTCCGCGCGGTGAGCAGTGCGAAGCTCCGCACGCTGCTCGGCACACTGCTGCTCCGGGCCAATCGCGTCGTACCCGTCGAGGACCTGAAAGATGCACTCTGGGGCGACGAACTTCCCGCCTCCGCGCACGCGTCCCTGCACAACCATGTGGCCCGGCTGCGGCGGCTGCTCGCCGAGGAGGACCGGCTGCGGGCCGTGGCCCCCGGATATCTGCTGCGGGTGGCGCCGGGGGAGCTGGACACCGAGTCGTTCGAGCAGCACATCGCCACGGCGCGCGCCGCCCACGCCCGTGCCACGGGCGCCGACCGGACGTCCGTACGCGACGATCCGGACGCCGACCGCGAGGACTGGGAGACCGTCCTCGACTCCTCACGTGCCGCGCTGGACCTGTGGCGAGGGGACCCCCTGACCGGGCTGTACGACCCCGAAGGCGGCACACCCGCTCTCGTGCAGCGGCTGCGTGAGTCGTGGCTGCTGCTCCTGGAGTGGCGGTACGACGCGTTCCTGCGGCTCGGCCGGCCGGACGGGCTCGGGCCCGAACTCTCCGCGCTCACTGCCCAGTACCCGCTGCGAGAAGCCTTCCACCGGCAGCTGATGCTCGTGCTGCACCGCACCGGACGGCAGCCCGAGGCACTGGCCGCGTACCAGTCGCTGCGCCGTACGCTCGTCGAGGAGCTCGGCATCGACCCGGGTCCCACGGTCCAGCAGGCGTATCAGGAGGTTCTCCAGGACCCGCGGCCGGCCGGCGGCGGCGCGCCGCGCGCCTCCTCGCCGCTGCCCGCGCAGCTCCCGCCCGCGCCCGCCCACTTCACCGGCCGCGACGCGCTCGCGGCCGAACTGCGCGCCGCGCTCACCTCCCCGGCGGGCCCCGCGGTCGCCGTGGTCAGCGGTATGGCGGGGGTCGGCAAGAGCGCCCTCGCCCTCCATGTCGCGCACACCCTCCGGGACGAATTCCCCGACGGACAACTCCATCTCCACCTGCACGGCGCCACTCCCGGCATGACCCCGCTCGCGCCCCGCCAGTCCCTCACCGCCCTGCTGCGTGACCTCGGTGTGCCGGCGCGGGCCATCCCCGAACACGCCGACGCGGCCGCCGCACTGCTGCGCTCCACCCTCGCGCCCACCCGCACCCTGCTGGTGCTCGACGACGCCGCGTCGGCCGCGCAGGTACGGCCGCTGCTGCCCGGGGGTACGGGCTGCGCGGTCGTCGTCACCAGCCGCTCCCCGCTGACCGCGCTCGACGGAGCCGCCCGGTTCGCGCTGGCCCCGCTGACCGCCCGGGACAGTGCCGCGCTGCTGCGTGCCGTCTCCGGCCGCGGCGCGGCCGAGCCGAGCGATACGGCCGAGACGGGCAGAACAGACAGGCCGGACGGCACGGACGACGCGGACGACGCGGACGACATGGGCCGTCTCGCCGAACTGTGCGGCCGTCTCCCCCTCGCCCTGCGCATCGTCGCCGCCCGCCTCGCCGCGCGCCGTGCCCTCACCCCCACCGCCCTCGCCGGGCTGCTCACCGCCGAGGCCGGCCGGCTCGACCACCTCGAGTACGACGACCTCAGCGTCCGCCGCTCCTTGTCCGTCGCCCACGACGCCCTCGACCCCGACGCGGCCCTCGCGCTGCGCCGGCTGGGCGCGGTCGACCTTCCGGAGTACGACGCGGCGGTGGTCGCGCAGTTGATGTCACCGGCCGTCGACGAGCGCCGGGCGTCCGCCGCGCTCGAACGGCTCGTCGATGTCGCGCTGCTCGACGAGGTCGCCTACGGCCGCTTCGCGCCGCACGACCTGGTGCGGGACTTCGCGCGGGAACTCGCCGTACGGCTGGACAGCGAGGACGAGCGCACGGCCGCGGCCGAGCGCGCCCTGCGGTGGTACGGGGAGTGCGCCCGGCAGGCGGGCCTTGCGCTCGTACCCGCGCATCTGGCCGGGAACCGGGTGCCGCCGCCGATCGGCGAGGCCGCTCCCTTCGAGGGGGAGGCGGAGGCGCTCGCCTGGGGGGACCGCGAGCTGTCGAATCTCGTCGCGCTCATCCAGGCGTACGCGCCGAGGTCGCGCACCGCCCTGCGGGTCGTCCGCGCCGCCTTCCCCTATCTCCAGCGCCGCGGGCGCCTCCAGGAGCTCGAAGTCCTCAACCAGATCGCGCTGGTCGCCGCCCGTGCGGCCGGCGACCCGGAGGCCGAGGCGCACGCACGCACCGATCTCGCCGGTGTGTACTTCATGCTCGGCCGCAGTGAGCGCTCACTCGTGCTCAACGACGAGGCCATCGACCTGTGGCGCGGACTCGACGAGGACAGCTGGGTCCAGCGCGGTCTCGCCAACCGCGGAATGCTGCTGGAACGCCTCGAACGGTACGAGGAGGCCGACCAGGCCCTGGAGGAGTCGCTCGGCCTGGCCCGCAAGCTCGGCGACGACTACGGGGAGGGGATCGTCCTCAGCCACCTGGGAAATCTGCGCGAACACACCGACGCCCGGCTCGCCATCACCTACCACGAGCGCAGCCTCGCGGTCGGCGTACGGCTCGGCAGTGCGCAGCTTCGGCACACCTCGCACTGCAACATCGGCTACGCCCGCCTCACCCTCGGCGAACCGGACCACGCCCTGCGCCACTTCGAGGACTGCCTGGCCATCATCGGAGACGGCGACGAGGGCGACTGGCACAGCCAGTCCCAGTCCCGGCTCGGCATCGTCCGTGCCCTGCGGGCACTCGACCGCCGCGCCGCCGCCTTCCGCGAGTGCACCCTCGTCCTGGACCGTGCGGTCTCCCGCGGCGACGGCTTCACCGAAGGGCTGGCCCGCTACGAGCACGGCCTGCTGCTGCGCGCGGACGGCCGTCACGACGACGCGCTCGCCGAGTGGCGTCGCGCCTACGCCTCCCTCGACGGCACGGACAGCAAGGTGCTGGCGGAACTGAGCGCACTCCTCGGCGAATCACGCTTGCCGAGCTGAGGGCCATGGCCACCAGCCGGACATGGCTCACTGCCAGGTAGGCCCTGTCCGGGGGAGCGCGCACGTCACTTGGCGTCGGAGTACCGCTCCACCACCGCCGTCGTGAACGGAAACCGCACCGGCGTCTCGCCGAACGCGATCCGCCCGGCCAGATCCCCCGCCGCGCGGATCGCCTCGGCGACCGCCGCCGCCTCGTCGGCCGGACAGTGCACGATCACCTCGTCGTGCTGGAAGAAGACGAGCTCCGCCCGCATCCCGGCCGTCGCCCTGCGCAATGCGGCGAGCATCAGCAGCGCCCAGTCCGCGGCGCTGCCCTGGACGACGAAGTTACGGGTGAACCGGCCGCGGGCCCGCGCGTCGGTCGAGGCGTAGCCGGGGACGAACTCGTCCCGGGCGGAGTCCTCTTCCGCGCCTCCCTGGGGGATGCCCGCCTCGTCGTTGTCGCCCGCACCGGCCGCGGGCGGGCTGGTGCGGCCCAGCCAGGTGCGCACCAGCCGGCCCTCCTCACCGGCGCGGGCCGCGTCGTCCACATACGCCACGGCGAGGGGGAACCTGCGGCGCAGCGCCGCGAGGTTCTTCAGGCCGTCGCCGCTGGTCTGGCCGTAGATCGCGCCGAGCAGGGCGATCTTCGCGTGGTCGCGATCGCCGGAGAAGGCCCGGTCGGACAGTCGCGTGTACAGATCGCCCTCGTGGCCCGCGACCTCCATCAGGCCCGGGTCACGGGAGATCGCGGCGAGGACGCGCGGCTCCATCTGGTCGGCGTCGGCGACGACGAGCCGCCAGCCGTCGTCCGCGACGACCGCGCGCCGGATCACCTTGGGGATCTGCAGCGCCCCGCCGCCGTTGGTGGTCCAGCGGCCGGAGACGGTGCCGCCGGGCAGGTACTCCGGCCGGAAGCGGCCGTCCCTGACCCAGTCCTGGAGCCAGCTCCAGCCGTGGGCCGTCCAGATCCGGTACAGCTTCTTGTACCGGATCAACGGCTCCACCGCCGGATGGCCGATCTCCTCCAGCTCCCAGCGGCGCGTGGATCTCACCTTGATCCCGGCCCGCGCGAACGCCCTCACCACCTCCGCCGGCAGATCGGGCCGCACGCGGTGCCCGAACGCCGCCGACACCTCGTCCGCCAGCTCGGCGAGGCGGCGCGGCTCGCCACCTCCCGCGTACCGCTCGCCCAGCAGCTCGTGCAGCACCTCGCGGTGCACATCCGCGCGCCACGGCAGCCCCGCCCGGTTCATCTCCGCGGCCACCAGCATCCCCGCCGACTCGGCCGCGGTCAGCAGCCGCATCCGCCCCGGGTGCTCGGCGGCCTCATGTCTTCGCTGCTGGTCCGCGTAGATCTCCAGCAGCCCGTCGAACGGCACGGACACGGGCTCCGGTTCGAACAGCGAGGACTGCGAGCCGGGCTCCGCCGCCCGCAGCGGTGGATCGGGCGGTACGGGAGCCTGCCGCAGCCGAGCCAAGGCAGCCGCCGCGGACCGGGGCTCCCCGAGCCGCCCCTCGTGACCGAGCAGCAGCAGCTCGGCGTCCTCGATGTCGTAGCACCGCTCGACCCGCACTCCGGCCGCGAGCAGCCGCGGATAGATCTCGCCGGTGGACCGCCACACCCACCGCCCCACCTCCGGCCGCGACCGCACGGCTTCGACGAGATCGGCCTCCCGGCGCACCTCTCCGGCGGGCAGCCCGTCCGGGCCGAGGGGTACGAGCAGCGCTCCGCCCCCCTCGACCGGGGCCAGGGCCCACCGTTCGCTCATGGATGCGAGTGTGGCACCCACCACTGACAACGCCCGGCACCGGACAGGCACGCCGTCCTCACTCGCGCGCGCCGTCCTCACCCGGGCACGCCGTCCTCACCCGGGCATGTGCGTCACCACCCCCGGGATGCCCGTGAGCCCCCGGGCAGGCCCCTCACACCGTCGGCAGGCCCGTCACGCCGCCGCGTGGAACAGCGCCGCCGCCTCCCCGCGAGAGCCGACGCCCAGCTTCGTCAGAATGTTCGCCACGTGGAACTTCACCGTGGACTCGCTGATGTGGAGCTCCTGCGCGATCGCCCGGTTGCGGTGCCCGAGGGCCAGCCGGGTCAGTACCTCGACCTCGCGTGCGCCCAGGGCGGTGAGCGGGTCGGCGGCCGGGTCGTCGGACGCCTCCAGAGGGATCGTCGCCGTGACCGTCGTGCCCCAGCCGGGGACCGCGTCCACGTCCAGGCGGCCGCCCAGGACCTCCAGGCGGTCGACGACCCGGGCGGGAGCCAGTGCCTGCGGTGTGAGATCGCCGGGGCCGTCGTCCCGTACGGTGGCGCGGAGTTCGTGATCGGTGATCTGCCAGCCGACGTGGACCCGGGTGAGCCCGTCCTGCTCCAGCGCTGCCAGGAGCACCGCGCGGACGACAGCTCGCGCGGTGTGGGCCACATCGGCCGCCAGGGTCCGTGTGGTGCCGGGCGCCGCGAGCTCCAGCCGCACCGGGTTGTAGCGCACGAGCGGACGCAGCGATTCGGCGAGCCGGGCGAACGCCTGCGCGGCCGGCTCCTCCGCGATCTCCTGGTCGCGGTCGGCCTCGGCCCGCAGTTCGACCAGCGCGGACAGGGCCAGGTCGGTCGCCGAGGCGCGGGCGGCCGCGTCGTCCAGGCTGCGGCTGCGCAGGACGCCCAGCAGCCCGGTCAGCGCCGCCGCGTGTGCCTCGCCCAGCTCCGCGATCACCCGGGCACGCGTCTGCGCCGCGGTCCGTGACCGGGCCAGCGCCCCGGGCACGGCCTCCGCCGCGAGCCGGTCGAAGTGGCTGGTCACCAGGTCCCACAGGGCCTGTACGACGGAGACCGCGGCCTCGTCGACCGGCGTGTCGGCGGATGCGTCCGGCCGTACCAGCACCAGCACCGCGCCCCTGGGCGTCGCGTCGCTCCTGACGGCGAGCACCGGCCGCTCCGCCCCGGCCAGGGTGACGGTGCCCTGCCACGGCCGGCCCGCGATGCCCGCGGCGAGCAGCGGAGTCAGATCGGCCGTGGTCAGCCGGTCCGTCACCGCCGGAGCGCCGTACGTCTTGAACGGCGAGTGCGCGCAGTGCGTGGACAGCTCCGCCGCCGCCTCGTGCGGGACGAGCCCGGCCAGCACCGCGGACAGCCGGGACAGGATCTCGCCCAGCGGCTGTCGGATCACGTCGTAGGCGGCGGTCAGGGCGGGCACGGATCCGGTCAGTTCCATATGCCCCAGCGTAGACAGACGCGTTGAGCAGACGGCTGGCCTTTCGGCCAGGACGGACTGTTCCGAAGACGGGCCGGGCGGGCCCCTTCGCCGGTCAATGCTGGACTCATCAGCAATTCCGAGTTCGCAGCAATTCCGACTTCGCCGCAGTTGCGGGGCCGCAGGAGTTGCGAGGCCGCAGAGTTGCGAGTTCTGAGGAGTCGCGGGTTCGGAGCGGTTCCGAATCCGCAGGAGGGGAAACCGGCATGGAAACCATGAACGCGATCGTGTACGAGGAGTTCGGCGGCCCCGAGGTGCTCCGCCACACGGAGGCCGAGAAGCCCCGCCCCGCCCCGGGCGAGGTCCGCGTCGAAGTGGTGGCGGTCGGCGTCAACCCACTCGACTACAAGCGCCGCTACGGCTGGGTGGAGGAGTTCTACCCGACGACGTTCCCCGCGATCCCCGGACTGGAGTTCGCCGGCGTCGTGGACGCGCTGGGCGAGGGCGTGACCGGTGTCGCCGTCGGCGACGAGGTTTTCGGCTGGACGAGGACGGGCGCGTACGCCGAGTACGCCATAGCCGGTGACATCGCGCCGAAGCCCGCGGGCCTCTCCTGGGAGTCGGCCGCGGCCCTTCCCGTCGCCGGTGAGACCGCCCAGCGCGTCCTCGACGGGCTCGGCCTGAAGGAGGGGGAGACGCTGCTCCTGCACGGGGCCGCAGGCGCGGTCGGCCAGGTCGCCGTGCAGCTCGCGGTGGCGCTCGGCGCGACGGTCGTGGGTACGGCGTCCCCGGGCAACCACGAGTATCTGCGGATGCTCGGGGCGATCCCGGTGGCGTACGGGGACGGGCTGGTGGACCGGGTCCGTGCCGCCGCTCCGCAGGGTGTGGACGCGGTGTTCGACGCGGCGGGCCACGGTGCGCTGCCCGCCTCGATCGAGCTGCGTGGCGGTACGACCGACCGGATCATCACCATCGCCGACCCGGACGCCGCAGCTTTCGGAGTGCCGTTCTCGCCGGGCGGTACTCCGTCGGACGTGGCCCGGGCGGGCCTGGCGGAGCACGCCCGCCTTGCCACCGAAGGCCGGCTGAACGTCCCGGTCGTGGAGACGTTCGCACTCGCGGACGCGGCGAAGGCCCAGGAGCTGAGCGAGGCGCGCCATGTACGGGGCAAGCTGATCATCAAGCCCTGATCATCGGGCCCTGACCATCAAGCCGTGACCATCAAGCCCTGATCATCGGGCCCTGACCATCAAGCCCTGATCACGAGAGCGACCGTACGACCCGGGCCGGGTTGCCCACCGCCAGTACGCCCGCCGGCAGATCCTTGGTGACCACGGCGCCCGCCCCCACCACCGTGTTCTCGCCGATCGTCACGCCGGGGCAGACGATGACGCCGCCGCCGAGCCACACGTTGTCGCCGATCGTGATCGGCTCGGCCTTTTCCCAGCCCTCTCGGCGGCGCTCCGCGTCCAGCTCGTGGGTGGGGGTGAGCAGTTGGACATTCGGCCCGATCTGGACGTGCGCGCCGATGGTGATGGGCGCGGCGTCGAGGAGGACCGCGCCGAAGTTGATGAACGTACCCGTACCAATGCTGATGTATCGCCCGTAGTCGCACTGGAACGGCGGGCGGATGCGGACGTCCGAGCCCACCCGGCCGAGGAGTTCGGCCAGGATCCCGGCCCGCTCGGCGGGCGCGGCACCGCCGTTCGCGTTGTACGCCGCGCAGAGCGCGAAGCGCCGCTCGGTGTCGGCGGCCAGCTCGGGGTCGTCGGGGAGGTACCACTCCCCGGCCAGCATGCGCTGTTTGTTCTCACCCATGGGCGCCACCGTACGTTCCCCGTCGAGGAGACGGGGCCTCGCGCGGAAGTTCGATATCCACAGGCTGTGGAAGACCGGCCGGGGCGGCCCGGTCGCAGGGCCGGGTCGTGTCGGCCGAAGCCGGTCGAGTCGGCCGAAGAGCGGATGGCGGCGGCGCTCACGTAGGCTCCATCGGCGTGGATGTGGTGGAGCGGGCGCTGGGCGGGGCGCTGTACGCGGATGACGACGACGCGCTCGACACGGGGGCGTCGCTGCTCGCCGCGGATCCCGGCTCGGACGCGGAGCTGGTCCGGCGCGGCGAGGACTTCGTACGCCGGGCCTGGGAGCGCAGCTGGCAGCCCGCCGATGTCGTACGGATCGTCCGCCGTGACCTCGACGACGCGCACGTACGTCTCGTCGCCGGGCTGATCGCCGGCGAGACCCGGCGGTACGGGAAGGATCTGCCGCCGCGGTGGGCCGCGCAGCTGGCCGACCTCCCCGCCGGGTACGAGAAGCGGCCCGCGGACCGGTTCTCGTACGCGACGGCGGTGCTGGAACTCTTCCGGCTGCTCGTACGGCTGCCCGCGATCGAGCCGGTGGGACCGGTGCCGGGCGCCCCGGCGCATCTGCCGCCCGCCGCACCGCACGACGAGCCGCGCATGCTCACCCGGATCCGTGGCCTCCTCGCCAAGGCGGAGGCCACCGGCTTCCCGGAGGAGGCGGAGGCGCTCACCGCGAAGGCGCAGGAGCTGATGGCGCGGTACAGCATCGACGAGGCGGTGCTCGCGGCCCGCACCCACCGCGCGGACGTGCCCGGGGCCTGCCGCATCGGTGTGGACGCGCCCTACGAGACGGCCAAGGCGATCCTGCTCGACGCCGTCGCCTCGGCGAACCGCTGCCGCGCGGTCTGGAACAGCGGCCTCGGCTTCTCCACGGTGGTCGGTTTCGAACCCGACCTGGACGCGGTCGAATTGCTGTACACGTCGCTCCTGGTGCAGGGCACGGCGGCGATGACCCGCGCGGAGGCGTCCCAGCGGGCGGGCGGCCGCAAACGGACCAAGACCTTCCGTCAGTCCTTCCTCCTGGCGTACGCCCACCGCATCGGTGACCGCCTCGCCGCGGCGACCTCCCACGCTGCGCAGGAGGCGGCCGGCGGTGGTGACCTCCTCCCGGTGCTCGCCGCCCGGGACGTCGCCGTCACGGACCACGCGGACCGGCTCTTCCCGGAAACGGTCAGGACACGCGTGCGTGGCGCCACGGACGCGGCGGGCTGGCACGACGGCACGAACGCGGCCGAGGCGGCCCGTATGCCGCCGCGCGGACGGCGCGGCGAACTCCCGGAGTAACCCACCGCCGCGCTGCGAAGCGCGCCGCGCCCTTGCCGGAGGTTCCGAACCGTCCCGCCGCCGTCCGGTCGACCGGGGTGCCCGTCCTCGATCTCCCCCGGAGCTTCGCCTGGGGGTGTCCCCAGCGGGCTCAAGGGGCGTCCCGCGCGGTCGCCGGGGCGTGGACCCCGTCCCGGCACCCCGCCGCGGGGGTTTCGAGGGAGCCCACTCCCGTCCGGTGGGCCGGTGCGTCCGCCCTCAACCTCCCCCGGAGCTTCGCAAGTTCGAGGCGCGGAGCCCCGGTTGCGAGAAGGGGCGGGGTGGGGAGAGACCCGCCGCAGCCGCCCTACGCACCGCTACCAGGAGGACTTCGTCACGCCCGGCAGGAAGCCCGCGTGGGCCTGCTCCCTGAGCCGGACCCGGGACAGCCCGAACTTCCCCACGTATCCCCGCGGCCGGCCGTCCACACCGTCCCGGTTGCGGATCCGGGTCGCGCTCGCGTCGCGCGGCTGACGCCGCAGCTCTGCCTGTGCCGCGAGCCGCTCGGCCTCGCCCGTGCCCGGCCGCCGGATGATCTCCTTCAGCTCGGCGCGCCGCGTCGCGTACCGCTCGACGACCGCCTTGCGCCGCTCATTGCGCGCGATCTTGCTCTTCTTCGCCATCAGACCTTCACTCCCCGGGCGCGGATCCGGGCCACCGCGGCCTCGATCCCGATGCTGTCCACCGTCTTGATCGCCTTCGTGCTGAGCGTGAGCCGTACGTACCGGCCCTCACTCGGCAGCCAGTAGCGCTTGCGCTGGATGTTCGGGTCGAAGCGCCGCGATGTGCGCCGGTGCGAGTGGCTGATCGTGTTGCCGAAGCCGGGCTTGGCCCCGGTCAGCCAGCAGTGTGCGGACAACGTCACACTCCGTTCCTTTGGAAATGGAAACCATTTCCATTATCTTAACCGTATGGCCCGCAACGAACTACGCCCGATCATCAAGCTCCGGTCCACGGCGGGGACCGGCTACACGTACGTGACCCGCAAGAACCGCCGTAACAACCCCGACCGCATGACGCTGCGCAAGTACGACCCGGTCGCCGGCCGGCACGTCGACTTCCGCGAAGAGCGCTGACCCGGAAAAGAGGAGCCGCCCCCATGAAGCCTGGAATCCACCCCGCCTACGGCCCCGTCGTCTTCCGTGACCGGGCCGCCGACTTCGCGTTCCTCACCCGCTCCACCATGACGAGCGAGAAGACGATCGTCTGGGAGGACGGCAACACGTACCCCGTCGTCGACGTGGAGATCTCCTCCCGGAGCCACCCCTTCTACACGGGCACGGCGCGCGTGCTCGACACGGCCGGGCGCGTGGAGCGCTTCGAGCGGCGTTACGGACGGAGCGAGGTCCGCTGATGCTTTCCGTCGCCCTTGTCTGCGGGCTGCACTCCGACGCGCGCAAGGCCACGGTCGACGAGCTGCTGGCCACCGTGCCGGGCAGCGTCGCGCTCCATCACGACCTCTCGACCGCCGTCCAGGGCACGGTCGTCCGTACCGTCCGCGACACCACGGGCGTCCTGTCCACCGGCGAGACGCCGCTCGTCAACGACTGCGCCTGCTGCGCGCTGCGCGAGGACCTCGTACCGGAGCTGGAGCGGCTCGCCGACGGGGGGCTCACCCGGCTCGCGATCGTCGAGCTGTGGGACTCCGTCGAACCCAAGTCCATGGCCGAGGTCGTCGCCGCGCACGGCGACCGGCTGCGGGTCACGGGCGTGATCACCGCCGTGGATCCGGCCCTGCTGCTGCCGTATCTCGCCAACGGCGACGACCTGATGGACGTGGGGCTCGCCGCCGCCGCGACCGACCGGCGCACGGTCGGCGACACCTGGGCGCGGCAGTTGGAGTACGCGCCCGTGCTCGTTCTCGTCGACGGCGAGGAGCCTCATCAGTCCTCCGAGGAGGACCGGGCGCTGCTGGCCCAGCTGCATCCGACCGCACGTCGGGTGCCGGTGGGCGGCGGCGGACCGGCCGAGGCCGCGCTGGCCGGTTTCGACGTGGAGGCGGCCGCGGCCGCGCAGCATCCGGCCTGCGCGCTGCTGCCGCAGGAGGCGGACGAGTGCGGTGTCGCCACGTATGTCTGGCACCGGCGCAGACCGTTCCACCCGGGGCGGCTGTACGCGGCGCTGGAGGACCTGGCCTGCGCCGCGGCCCGCAGCCGCGGTCGGTTCTGGCTGGCCGACCGGCCGGACACGCTGCTGTCGTGGGAGGCGGCGGGCGGAGCGCTCTGTGTGGAGAGCGCGGGACCGTGGCTGGCGTCGCTCCCCGACGCCGCCTGGGAGATGGTCCCGCCGGTGCGTCGCGCCGCGGCCGCCCTGGACTGGCACCCCGAGCACGGCGACTGCTGTCAGTACCTGGTCTTCACCTCGCCCGGGCTCGACCGCGACGGGCTGGCGCAGCTCCTTGAGTCCTGCCTGCTCACGGATGCCGAGTACGCCGCCGGGCCGGAGGCGTGGAAGCGCCTCCCGCCGGCTTTCGATTCCCTACTGGAGGTATGACGTGCCCCCGCGCCGCTCCGACCGCAAGCCCCTGAAGCCCCGCGCCAACCCCCTGGACGCGGCGGGCGTCACCTATGTCGATTACAAGGACACGGACCTGCTCCGGAAGTTCATCTCCGACCGCGGCAAGATCCGCAGCCGCCGGGTCACGCGCGTGACGGCCCAGCAGCAGCGTCAGCTGTCCCGCGCGATCAAGAACGCGCGGGAGATGGCGTTGCTGCCGTACGGGTCGTCGTCACGCTGACGCGACGACCGGACAGGTAGGGATTTCCCTACGCTTGACGCGTAGGGAAATCCCTACCTATCGTTGAGGGCGTGAACATCACCCATGCCTCCTTCGTCACGCTCCCCGTCTCCGACCAGGACCGGGCGCTCGCCTTCTACACCGACGTCCTCGGTTTCGAGGTCACCGCCGACCTCCAGATGCCGCCCGGGCGGTGGCTGCAGGTCGCACCCAAGGGCGCCCAGACCGTCTTCACGCTCTCCGGGCCCGGCATGGGCGGTTTCGTGCCCGGTTCCGCGCGGGGGATCATGTTGGTCACGACCGATGTCGATGCCGATTGCGCGAAGCTCGCCGCGGCCGGGATCGCGGTGGACGGGCCCGACGACCTCCCCTGGGGGCGGATGGCCGGCTTCGCCGACCCCGACGGCAACGGTCTGATGCTGCTGACGGAGAACGGTGAGGCGGAGGGAGCCTGAACCGATGACTGCGACCGGTGTCCGCGAGGACCGGCTCTTCGCCGCGCTCGCGAACACCACCCGGCGCGAAGTGCTGCGACTGCTGCGCGAGGACGGGCCCCAGCCGGTCCAGGCCCTGGCCGACCACTTCGACATGCGCCGACCGAGCCTCTCGGAGCACCTCAAGGTGCTTCGGGAGGCTGGACTCGTGTCCGAGGAGCGCTCCGGCAGGCAGCGTATATATCGCCTCGAAGCCGCCCCGCTCGCCGACGTACACGACTGGCTCCATCCGTACGAGCGGTTCTGGCGCGACCGGCTCAAGGGGCTCGGCGATCTGCTGGACCGTATGCCCGACGATGAGTCATGAGCTCCGACCGTGACGAAGACCTCACCACCATCCGGGTCGATCAGTATCTGGCGCATCCGCCCGCAAAGGTCTGGCGTGCGCTGACGGAACCCGAGCTCATCGCCCAGTGGTTGATGCCAGGGGACTTCCGGCTCGAAGTGGGCCACCGCTACACGATGCGGACGCTGCCGCGGCCCGGTACCAGGTTCTCCGGCCTGGTCGAGGCCGAAGTGCTGGCCTTCGAGAGGGAGCGGATGCTCCGCATCCGATGGGTCGACCAGCAAGGCGGGCGTGACGCCGGGCGGGAAAGTGGACAGATCACCGGACAGGCTGCCGGGCGGACCACCGGGCAGGCTGCCGGGCGGACCACCGAGCCGAGCACCGGACAGAATGCCGCGGACTGGACAATTACCTGGACCTTGGAGCCGGAAGGGCGTGGAACGCGTCTCTTCCTCGTACACGAGGGATTCGACCCGGACGACCCTGCGCAGATGAGGGCACGGCAGATCATGGGCGGCGGCTGGCGTGGCCGTGTGATGGCGGCGCTCGAGGAGGTCCTGGGGAAGGTCCCGACCGGGCCGTAACCGAGGGTGACCTCGCGTGCACGTGCATCTGCTCATGCATCTGCATATGAACAGAGCTATGATCCGAGACAGTTGACACCTGCACCTTGTAACTCGGGGAGCGTCCTGTGCACGACGTGTACAACGGCATGGCGGCCACAGAGCTTCACGGAGTCGTCTGGCAGAAGAGCAGGCACAGCAACTCCCAGGGGTCCTGCGTGGAGTTCGCGAAACTGCCCGGCGGGAACGTCGCGGTACGCAACTCGAACTTCCCGGAGGGGCCGGCGCTCGTCTATACGCCGGCCGAAATAGAGGCCCTGTTGCTGGGAGTGAAGGACGGGGAGTTCGACCACCTCGTCGGCTAAGGGCTGTCCCGTAATCCCCGGTGGATCAGCGCGCGGCGTCAGATGCGGTGCATCGCAAGGCGGAGGGTCGTCCTCATACTGGGCGTAT
>NZ_JBSGZO010000004.1:0-73266 GCF_053611045.1 Streptomyces sp. NPDC054841
CTCGCGCCCTCGCTCCCGTCCGAAGGAGGGTCAGTTCTTGACCGGCCACTCCAGCGGTTCCTTGTAGTAGCCCCGGGTCAGCTCCACCGCGGCGGCCTTCTGGCCCTCCGGGATGAGGAAGGCGGTGCAGATCTTCTCCGACTGGCCCGCGGCCAGCTTCTTTCCGGAGTCCGCCGCCGGGCAGTTGGGCCACTTCGCCTCGCCCATGATGACGATGAGTGCACGGGTGCGCTGGCCCGTGTCCGTCCTGACGGCCAGGTCGCCGTCCATGTCGCCGATCTCCATGGCCTTGCCGCTCTTGTGGGTGAGCGTCGACCAGACGTAGACGGGGACCTGCGGGCCGTCCTTCTTGTCCTTCTCCAGGCCGGAGTTGTCCATGTCGGCCTTGGTGCCGGTCTGCACCTTGGTCGGTGTGACCGTGTACTTGGCACCCGACGATGCCTTCATGTCGCTTTCCTGCTCCGGGCTGGCCTCACCCAGGCGGAACGTCTTCTTCTCGTCGGACGCGCCCGAACCGGACGCGGACGCCTGGGAGCCGGAGCCGCCCCGCTTCTTCCCCGAACCCGAGTCGTTGCAGCCGGTCAGCGCCAAGGCCAGGGCCAGAGCACCCGCCGCCGCCGGTACGGCGCGAGTCCACGTACGCATCTCGTTCTCACTTTCCCCGTTGAATGTCCCGTTGCCCGGCCGGGGCAGCTCGCCCGCACGACCGGACCGTCGATCTCCCGCCGATCCTGCCAGAAAGGGATCATCGTCCTCACAAGAGGGCCGCACCCCGGCGGCCGACCGGCCGCCGGGTCGAGGCGGACGGCAGATTCCCGCGCCCACCCCGAAGCCTCCGCTCCGCTCCGCGCATCATCAGAATTGCATCCGCATTGCAGCGCCTTCCGAGATGGTTTGCGAGCGCGGCGGCCGTCCAAGGGGGAACGGCCGCCGCCCCAGTCCGTGGAAGGGGCGCGAACGTGACCGTCAGCGACCGTTCTCTCACGACGTTGCTGAAACAGCGGATGCTCTTCCTCACGCGGGAGCGGAGCGATGCCGCCGAGATCGTGTACGTATGCGTGGACGACGGGCTCCCCGGCGGCTATCCGGTCGGCTACGTCATGCCGTCCCGTGCGGGGACCTGGTTCGCGTACGCCCGGGTCCGCCCCGGCCGCGTCTTCGCCTGCGATCAGGTGGACGCCGGCCTGTTGAGCATCGATGCGGCCGTACGCGCAGTCCTCGACCACGCCCGCTACGGGGACGTCCTGTACGCCCTGGAACGGGGAGTTGGCTCCGACGCCACGTACACCACCGTGTTGCACCCGGACCATGCCGCCTGGCTCGCCGCGCTCGACGAGCCCGAAGGCATCACCCACCTCGGCGACGGCAGGGTCCGCCTCACCGGTCCCGCCGTCGCGTACCTGCGCGGTCTGCCGGAACGCCTCGGCTGCCACGTGGACGACGAGGACCGGATCTGGCTGGCGGGGGAGTCGTACCGGTTGATCCGCGAGCCCCGGCACACCGGCGAGGCGCGCCCGGGAGGCCTGCGCAGTTGAGTGCGTATCCGTGCTTCGGGGCTACGGATGGCCGGCTCCGGTCGCACCGCCTAGGTTCGCCGTACCCACAGGCGTCTGCCGCGTCTGTGAGCTGTCGAGGATCCGGTCATCGGCACCCCGCCCGCCGGGATCATCAGCTCCAGTTGAACCACCCGCGTCTATCCGTGCTTTATCCGAGTGGGGGAGAAACTCTCCCGAGCCGCATCAAAGTGTCTTCGGATACTGGGGGCTGCGCTGTCGGGTCCGGCGACCCAGAAGTCGTAAGTCCGCCCGTTCTTGGTGTATCGCAGATCGATCGAGCGACGGCGAACGCCTGAGGCGGCGTCGTACCAAGTGAACTCCCAGACAGCGGCAGGTGCGCCGTTGTGCTCGAGCCGCTCCAGGCGGACTCGCCGGTATTTCGGGTAGTCGCCGGCCGCCGAGGTGCCGGTGCCGTCGTTGTCCTGTGCCGAGAGTTCGGCATACGGGTCTCCCTTGCCGTCAGGCGGATTCAGATGGACGCCGAGCCCATAGGCTTTGTCCGCCGAGTAGTAGAAGATGCGGCGCTTGTCCGCATACGGCCCGGTCCAGTCTTTGCCGATCTCCACGGTGAATCCGGCCGGATCGCTGATCGCGCGGAACCCGGGGCGGGCGGCTGTCGGTGAAACCGGCGGTGTGGCTTGGCTGCTGGGGGGAGTCGAGGACCGTTTGGCCAGCAGGGGAGGCACGGCATAGACACCTGCGGCGGCGAGGGCGATGACCGTCGAGCCAATGAGTGCACGGGCGATCCAGCGGCGGGAGGCGCGACCGGGAACTTGTGCCGGGTCTGTGTCTTCGGGCCGGACGGGTCTGTGCCGGTCGGCCGGAGGGGCGGTGGGCCGGCGTTCCTCGGAGGCCATGCCGGTTCCGAACTCGGGTCGCCGCCGGTCGCCGGGGACACGAGCGGATGTGGCGGTATGGATCGGCGCCTTTGTGCGGAGTGTGAGTCCGTGTGGCGACGGCGCGTCGGGGCGCTCGGCGGCAATCAGCAGGGACCGGGCCGCTGATGCCGTGATCCGCTGCGCCGGGTCCTTGATGAGCAGGCCGTCGATGACCTCGCCGAGGCGACCGGCGTTCCGGGGCGGGTCGTACGTGCCGTCGAGCACGGCATGGAGGGTGGCGAACTCGCTGTTGCGGCGGAACGGGGAGCGTCCCTCGACCATTTCGTAGAGGGTTGCTCCCAGGGACCACAGATCACATGCCGGTACGGCTCTCAGACCCTGGACGCGTTCGGGCGACAGGTAGTCGAGTGTGCCGATCATCGCGCCGGGCACGGTCAGGGTGTCTGCGCCGGCCACCGCGGCGATGCCGAAGTCGGTCAGAACGGTACGGCCGTCAGGCCGGGCCAGCAGAAGATTGGACGGTTTCACATCGCGGTGCACCACACCGGACGCGTGGGCCGCGATCAGCCCGTCCAGTGCCTCGCGGGCGATGCGAGCGGCATCGCCGACCGTCACGCGACCGACCGTCAGTTCCTCCGCGAGGGAACGTCCCGCCACGAGTTCCATGATGATCCACGGCCGGTCGTCGTCCATGACGACGTCGTGAATCTCGACCACGTTCCGGTGCTGGACCAGTGCCGCAGCCCTGGCCTCCCGCAGCGCCCGCTCCGCCCGTCGACGCCACTCTTCGGGGTCGAGATCGACGCGTGCGCGGATCTCCTTGACCGCGACCGCACGCCCCAGCTTCACGTCCTGGGCCGCCCATACCGCCCCCATGGCTCCGCGTCCGATCAGCTCGTTCAGCTGATAGCGGCCCGCGGCCAAGCCCCCAACTTCCGGTTCGGCCATTCCCCGTCCCCACGCCTGCTGTGCCCCGTGGCCATGCCGGGACTGTTACCTGCCGTCAGGCCTTCGATCTGCCGAGATTCTGCCTCAATTCACCGAACCAGTATGCCCGGGGTTGTACATAAGGACCGGCTCGGCGACAGCACCCGTCGAATCCAGGAGCGGTTCGGCTCCCCACCGATTGCCGGCCTCCACTGTGGGGTTCGGGTTCGCCGCCTTCAGCGCGGCCACCGGAGTCTGATCGGCACCCGTCATGCCGGGCCTCCGCATCCGCGGGGGATGGTTCAAGCGCAACAGCGAACTTCGCCGCACCCTGGAAATTGTGTGCAGGCGCGTTGGCGCGTTGTGCCTTCTGCAGCCGCTCGACCTGCCGGTTGACCAGATCGGCGGGGAAGGACGCGCTGCCGCCGATGTTCAGCTTGTGGAACGTCACGATGGTGTTCCCGGCCCGCACGACGGTGAACTGCTCATAGCGGTCCCCGGGGTACTTAGGGCCCATGGGGATGGTCTCCCGGAATCGCACGGCTTCATCCCCGGCTCCCGGGGCCTGTTCCATCGTCACCGTGGCCTTGACCTTCCCTACCCAGCCTGTGCCCTCATACGAGCGGCAGGAGCCAAGTGCCTGCTTGAGCTGGGCGAAGACCTGCTGGGCCTTCCCGTCGTCGTAGGCGGCAAGCGTCGAGCCGCCTCCCCAGATGTCGCCCTTCCAGTTGAAGACCTGCAAGACGACGGTGGATGCGCGCTCCCCGCTGCGGATGTCGAGCATGGTCTGGCAAGCGGGTTCGGACACCGGCGGGAAGGAGCGCCTTTCGTCCTTCGGCTGGGGGTCCTGCACCGGAATCCCAGCCTCATGTGCCCCTGCAACCTCGCCGTCCTTGAAGGTGAGCGCCCTCAGCTGCTCCCTCGTCAGAGGTGCTACGGCGGCCTTGTCCGTCGCGGTCGCCCGCGGTACCACCGAGGCTGGTCGCGCATCTGGTTGTGCGGAACACCCGGAGGTCATCAGCACACCGGCAATCACAGTGACGAGCGCCGGCACAGGCCGCAGCGCGCGGACGTACATGGATGTCCCCCCAAGGACTCTGTGGATGAGGGCGCTGACGGTAGCCGTGCTGGGTCATCCATGGCCAGGGACTTCCTATGAGTTAGAAGATCCGGCCCGGTGAGGTCGGGGCGACTGCCTGCCCCTCGAGGATCGAAGACGTGTCCTTGCCGCGAAGCAACTAGGGTGTGGGCTCAGCCATGGGCGGGTGCCGCTTCGAGCTGCTGCGATGGTCCGTAGGTGTGCGTGGGCGTTCGCTGCTGTCCGCCTGCGTTGTCACGCAGTTAGACACTCAGAGCGTTGGGCTTCGACCGTCTCACCTTCAGATCCGTAGCTCTGGCCGGATCGGTCAGCGACGGCCATCCCGGTCGCTGCACGGCCCTGGAGGGACGCTACCGCACGGGAGCGGTTGCTGGGGTTGCGGTACTGCGCTGCTGTACGCCTATGGTGACTCGGTGGTCTTGCGGCTCCGGCGAGGCAATCCGCGGTAGATCACCCAGAGGCTGACCAGAACCAGTAGCGCTCCTCCGATTGGCCAGCCCACTGATCCGCCGGCGCGGTAGTCCCTGATGCCGATCACGAGCAGGAGGGCAGCCGGGATCAGCCCTGCCCAGTCGAGGGCTCTGCTCAATCTCGTGGGAATCGAAGGCTCGGTCACAGCCTGATCCTGGCAGGCGCTTGCGCCCCTCACCAGGTATGAGCGCGCCGTGCCGGTGCACCAATGACATCAACCGGCAGCGTCTGTGTGGCGCCTCGCACCTGACCAAGCGGTTCACACGAGCGGGGAGGCTGAGACGAAATCTTCGCCGCCGTAGAGAGATTCATAGCGGATCTCAAACCGCAGCCGCCGCAGGATCAAATCACCGAACTCAGCATGCTGATCTCGGTCGAAGGGAGCGAGCCTCAGCAGAAAAACGCTCTGCCCGGACAGCAGCACCGCACCACCGGACAGCGCGAACTTCTGGACACCGTCCGGCGCCTGTGCCAAGACGCGGTCGAAGATCGGCCTGGCCCACTCCCCGATGTACTCGCCGTCGAGGTAGACCAGGGTCCGGGTCACGATGGCGGGGCCGAGCCCTGCGTTGATCAGCTCGATGCCTGCTTGATGAGCGACACCATCCCGTATCTGCCGTAGCTGGAGAAGGGGACGTACGGACTGTCTGTTGTGTCGCATACTCAGGCGCGACTGGACGACTGAGACGTAGAGTGAGCCCATCGCGATCACCGTCGCTGCCCCGGCGACTATGGTTTCCACGTCCACCCTCCCCAAGGCGTCCCTATCGCAAGGGCAGAGGTACCCGATCAGCGGCCGTTTGATTCCACGCGTACTGCGACAAGTGCGGTTGGGTCGCTGGAGGTTCAATTGGCCAAGTCGAGCCGTCAGCGATCTTGAAAACCGTCGTGGCGGCGACGTCGCCGTGGGTTCAAATCCCACGGCGACGTCACCGTGGGTTCAAATCCCACACCCACCGCAAATGAACGGCCCCTGACCAGCCAACTTGGTCGGGGACCGTACTCGTGGGCGTCGCCCGCCAGCGACCGCTGTTCCCCGCTGTTTCCCGACCGAACGGGCACGGGAGGGGCACGGAACGTGGAGCATGCGCATACGTGCTCTACAACTTGTCGTCCCGCTCCAGGATCAGGCTGATCGAGCCGCCTTCGAGATTGATGCCGCCGTCAAGATGTTCGTGCTACCCGTCCCGAAGTTCCGGATCGGCGAGACCAAGGAGCCGCTCGGCCAAGTCCCCAATGGCGCGGGCACGATCACCAAGCGCAAGGACGGCCGCTATCAGGCCGCCGTCTACGTTCTCCAGCCGGACGGAACCGGGGCCCGCAAGTTCGCCTACGGCAAGACCTGGACCCAGTGCGACGCCAAGCGCCGCGAACTCCTCGACAAGGTCGACCAGGGCGTGCCCGTGCCCACTCGTTCGGCCCGACTCTCGGAGTGGCTGCCGTACTGGCTGGACAACATCGTCAAGCCCCGGCGCAAGCTGAGCACGTACGACAAGTACGAAGCTCACGTGCGGCTCCACCTGGTGCCCATGCTGGGCTCGAAGCGACTGGAATCCCTCGGCGTCGCCGATGTCCGGCGCTTCATCGTCCAGTTGGAGAACAGGACAACCGCGGCCACTGCCAAGGAGTCTCACCGCGTGCTGCGCACGGCTCTCAGCGCCGCCTGCCGCGAGGAACTGGTGACCCGGAACGTGGCCGCCCTCGTTGAGCCGCCGCGTGCCAAGTGCCGGGAGCTGAGCCCCTGGACGCTCGACGAAACCCTGGATTTTCTCGCCGCCGCCCGTAAGGACCCGCTGTACGCGGCCTTCGTGCTCGCCATCGCCATGGGCCTCCGCCGGGGCGAGATCGTCGGTCTCCGCTGGACCGATGTCGACCTGGACAACCGCGTGATCTACGTCCGGCAGCAGACGCAGCGGCGGCGCGGAGTCCTCTACGACGACGAGACCAAGAACCGCCGCCGTCGTGCGCTGCCGCTCCCGGCGATGTGCATCCCGCCGCTGCGCTGGCATCGGATGCGCCAGGCGGCCGCGAAGCAGCGTGCGGGGGAGTCCTGGGACGAGAACGGCCACGTCTTCACCACCCGCACGGGCCGCCCGGTCGAGCCGCGCAACGTGTATCGCTCCTTCACCCGCGTCGCTGACTCCGCCGGCCTCCGCGTCGTCCGGCTGCACGACGCCCGGCACGGCTGCGCCACGCTCCTCACCACGGCCGGGGTCGCGCCCCGCGTCGTGATGGAGATCCTCGGGGCACAGCCAGATCAGCATCACCATGGACGTCTACACGCACGTCGTCCACGACACGCAGCGCGAAGCGATGCAAGCTCGGAGCCGGGGAACTTGGTTATTTGGAACCGGTGTTGGACGCCGGAGCCGGGCTCCGTGGTCGGCTGCGACGCCAGCGAGCCCGGCAGCGGGCTGGACCTGGAGCTATTGCGCCGCCTGGGCACCAAGACCACGGTGGTGTCCTCCACCGGCATGCGTTCCAGGTCGGTGCAGAGCTGGACCTGGCAGCGCGCGCAGCCCGCCGGTGGCCGCACCCGCCAGGATGCCAGCCGGACATGGATCATCTGCATACACGACCTCCATCCCTCGGCCGGCGGGGGCATCGAGGCGCCGCGGTGCCCGTACACCAGGTTGGGGCCTATCTGTGCCCGACCGACAACAGTCAGTAGCGCCCGCAGGGGACCGTTTCCGACACGGTGCGGGACACTTTCACCACAACCGGTCGCTGAGGTCACTGGTCGCCGAACTGTCCAGCACCGCCCCCGGCGTTGGGATGACAAGGCACCCGCTCGCAGGCGGCGATTCCCCGCCGCAGTAGACCGTGTTTCCGGGCCGCTCCCCCCCAGGATGCCGATGGGTAAAGGTGCGACTAGCGTCTACAAGTGAGAGCCGCAACCGGGCACGTTCCGTGCGGCGGGATCTCCACAGCGGGGACCGCGGCTGCAGCGCTCACCCGCGGAACCTTACGCGGACGGCACAGCGGCGCCGGGGACCGAGACGTGCTCCTCATAGCCATTGCGGCCACGCATATGACCGTGCCGCACACTTCCTCTGGCGGCCGCGGCCATCAATTTCGCGCGTTCCAAACGACGCGAGAAGATGGGAAAGAAGGTATACCAATGCGAGCCCAGCGCGTGAAGCGTCTGTTCGCGGTGTCCGCAGCCGGTGTTCTCATGGCCGGTGGCGCGGCGATCGGCGCTACGGGGTCCGCTTCGGCCCACGACTCCAGTGGCAACTCCGACTACTACTTCAGTCGCGACTGTGACGACTCGTGGAACGACGACGGTTGCGACAATGGCTACGGCGACGACGGTTACGGCGACGACGGTTACAACGGCGACCGTGACAACGGTGGCGGCGGCAACGGCGGCGACCACGGCGGCAACGGTGGCGGCGACCACGGCGGCAACGGCGGCGACCACGGCGGCAACGGCGGCAACGGCGGCAACGGCGGCGGAGGGGGAGGGCGCTGACCATACCCAGTGAAAGCACGTTGTGCGGCTCCCTGACCAGGGCCGCACATCGTGGTGTCCGGCAGCACGCCACCTATGTGACGGTCCGTCAGTCGGCGTTGCTCGTAGTGATGGCTCGTCAGGTAGAGGTCTGCGCACGTTGCTTGTGGCCCATCGTCCGGAGGGGACCTGCCAGCCGCGCATGCGCAGCAGGTCGGACAGGTCGTACAGGCTCCAGCTGACCGAGCCGGGATCGGTCAGCGTGTAGGAGACCGCCGGCAGTGCCCCGGTGCCGTCGTACAGCAGGGTGAAGGGGCCCATGTCGGCGACCTGCCGGGCGAGGTGCTGCGCCGTGTCGGCGCATGCCTGGTAGACGCGCCGGTACCCCTCGCGGCCCAGGCGCAGGAACATGAAGTACTGGGCGATGACCTGCCCGCCGGGGCGGGAGAAGTTCAGGGCGAGGGTGGGCATGTCGCCGCCGAGATAGTCGACATGGAAGACAAGGTCCTCCGGCAGGGCCGCTTTGTCGCGCCACAGGGCCATCCCGCCCGCATGAGCCGGCCGCGCCCCGCTTCCCGCCGCCGAGACCCCTGCCGTACCGCCGCAGGCTGCAGCGACGGCTCGGCGGGTCGGCGTTGCGCCCGCCTTCCGATCCTGCCCGAGGTCTAGGCTCGGCCCGTGGGGCAGCCTGAGGAGCGCGCCGAGGGCGCGGGACCGTTCACCACCCGGCTCACCTGGCACCTTCCCGGCGGCGGCACCGCCGTGTGGGAGTCCCGGCTCGCGCGGCGGCGCGGAGTGCTTGCCGTCCGTCCCCTCGGTGCGGCGGCCACTCGGCACACCCGTGCGGACGCCGTGGCCCTCACCCGGCTGCGCAGACTCAATGCCATCGCCGCGATCGCCTTCGTCATCGGCGGGGCCCTCTTCGCGGCCGGCGCGGCCGTCGCCCAGTTCGGCTCCGGCGGCGGCACCGAGTGCGCCTCGATCTACTTCGCGGGCGGCCTGTTCTTCAACACCGGCGGGTACGTCTCGCTGCTCCAGGTGATCAACGCGCCCCGCCACGTCGGCGGCGGCGAAGGCCGGCTGGTCACTCGCCGCTGGCACTGGTGGAGTTACGAGCCGATGCGGGTGGACTGGCTGAGCACGTCCGTCCTCTTCGCGGGTACCCTCGTCTTCGCCGTCAACCTGCTGGACTCCTTCCTGCGGGGCCTGAACGTCCAGCAGGTCAACCGGCTGATCTGGGCGCCCGACGTGATCGGCTGCGTCCTCTTCCTGGTCTCCGGCCACCTGGCCTTCGTCGAGATCTGCCACGGCCGACCATGCGCCCGCCCGCGCAACCTCGGCTGGTGGATCGTCGCCGTCAACCAGCTCGGCTCCGTCCTGTTCATGGTCTCTGCGCTCGCGGCCTTCACGCGCCCCGCCACCGGCAACCTGGTCAACGCCGACATCGCCAACTGGGGCACCCTCACCGGCGCCCTGTGCTTCTCCCTCGCCGGCCTCCTCCAACTCGGCGAACACCCATAGGCAGGGACGGCTTCGGCATGGAAGACGACATGCTCCGCTCCTTCCGCGCCCACGTCAGCCACCAGCGCGCCGCCCTGGCCGCTCTGAAAGGCGAGGAGCACGAGCGCTGGAAAGCCGAGGCGCGCCACCAAGACAGTGGTGGGTCAGCCCGGCATCCGCTGGTGCACCGACCAGGCGGTGGTTCGGCTCAGACCACCCACTCCACCTCTCAGCGGACGCCCGGAGCCAGTCCGTATCGGAGAGTCCGGCGAGGAGCCCGTGCGTCTCGGCGCTACCTCCGGCGGATGCGCGGCTACTTCGAAGGGTCTTCGATGGCCTCGAAGATGTCGGCGTCGGTCTCGTTCTGTCAGTCGGGCAGGCCGGGCCAGTCGGCGACGTAGCCGGGCTTGGGGTCCTCGAGGTGTTTGTACATCTGGGCGGTCCAGCAGGTGGCGACGAAGCGGCTCTTCTGCTCGCGGGTGAGGCGGGAGGCGTGGCGGTCGCTGAGGTCGAGGAACTGGCGTACCTGGTCGTGGACGGCGCCCGCCGCCTGGCGCGCCCACTCCGGGGTCTCTTCCCAGGGGGTGACGTAGCCGGGCTTGGGTTCGCCGGGGAAGTGCTTGCGCACACCGGTGATCCAAGCCTCGCGGAACAGTCGTGCGCCCTCGGTCTGCGACATGCCTTCCCTTCTCGTCACGTCGTGCTCAATGCGTCGATCTCGGTGCCCAGTTCGACCACACGGGCATCGTGGGTGAGGAGGTCGAGGTCGGTTCGTAGCCTCGGAGCCGGTTCACAGGCCCGTGACGGCCTGCCCGGTGAGCGCTTGGGCAATCTGCCAAAGCTGCCCGCCGCGGGACCCCTTCACGAGCAGAACGTCATTGGGGCGGAGGATGGATTCGAGGTAGGCGGCAGCGATGGCGTTGTCGCCTACCATCGCAATGTCCGGAACCCCTGCCGCGCCTGCCGAGAGAGCCAGTTGCTTGCCGAGGTCTCCGCCGACTGCCACGACGAGATCGACGCCGTTCTCGGCCGCCATGCGCCCAACCTTGCGGTGAGCTTCAACGGCCTCGTCCCCCAGCTCCAGCATCTCTCCGAGTACGGCGATCCTCCGGGCGCCTGGAGCCTTGGTCGTCTCGCCGTCTGCCTCGGACATCAAGACTCTCCGTTGTGAATCAGGGGAGCGAAGGTGATCGCGCGGCCGGTGTAGGAAGGGGACAAGCAGTTGAGGCGGATGCGATCGTGCGTCTGGCCCCAGGCTGACGGGTCTCGGATGAAGATCGTCGGGTCGGGGCCGTCCTCGTAGCCGCGAAGGATGACGAGGTGGCCGCCTGAACGGCCGTCGTCGGGGAACTGCTCGGTCACGGACACGATGAGCGGCTCGCCTTCCTCGGTGAGGATGAAGTCGATACGGGCTGAACCACGCAGCCCGATCCCGTCCCACAGCGTTCGGACATCCCTTGTGATCTTGTCCAGCACATCGGGCGCCAGCTCGGCGGCGCGCACGGCGACGGTGCTCCTAGAGTCCACATCGAGCTTGGTGTCGGCGTCGTAGAACTCGACTTCGGTGGCTTCGGTGGCCAGCGGCGGGAGGACGATGACGGAGTCGCCCGGAACCTCCAGCAACCCCACGGTCAGCGGCGTGCCGCTCACGTAGTCCTCTACGAGCACGGCCGCGCCCTCGTCGCCAGCAGCGTTTGCCAGGGCGCCGGGCAGCTCGAACGGGTCGTGTACGAGGCTCATGCCCACGCTGGACCCGCCGAAGGGCGGCTTGACCATCACGGGGCGCCCGTTCGAGGTCGCCGGGCCGCCGGTCCAGACGTGCCAGCCGGGCGTAGGGACGCCGAGGGTCATCATCACCCGCTTGCACAGGATCTTGTCGGCGGCCACCGCGGATGCTCCGACTCCGCTGCCGCAATAGGGCACGCGAAGGTAGTCGAGCAGGCCCTGCAACCGGCCGTCCTCACCGTACGGCCCGTGGAGGTTCGAGAGGGCCACGTCGTACCCGACCAGATCCATGATGAAGTCCGGTTCGCACGGGTCCAACACCTTCCAGCGGGCGCCGGTCTCCTCCAGCGCCTCGGCCAGGGCGGTGACGGATCGCTGTTCGACGGGGCACTTCGAGTGGTAGAGCCTGTCCTCGGCGGACACGGGTCCGTAGATCAGGGCGACGCCGAGGCCCTGGCGGCTCTGCCCCCATGTGCGAAGCTCCTCGGCGGCCTTCTGCACCGCGAGGTCCGAGCTGGGGCGGTGGAGGCCATGTTCCCCCTACAGGGGCGGTGCCATGGCAATCCTCACTGTCAGTCGCCGCGATAGAGACGAACTGGATCGAT
This sequence comes from Streptomyces sp. NPDC054841, assembly GCF_053611045.1. NCBI lineage: Bacteria > Bacillati > Actinomycetota > Actinomycetes > Kitasatosporales > Streptomycetaceae > Streptomyces > Streptomyces sp. NPDC054841. The sequence continues at coordinate 12,177 of NZ_JBSGZO010000004.1, forward strand.
CAGCTGGATGGCGGGGTCGTTCGCGGCGAGGTGGCGCAGTTCGTCGGTGAAGCCGGTCCCGCTGTAGCACTGCAGCCGGGTGACGTCGGTGGCGGTGCCGCGCGCGGTGAGGAGAGCACGGATGTGCTGGAGACGTTCGAGGTGGCCCTTTCCCATGACGTCGTTCCATTTGGCTTCGCCGATGGCGAGCAGTGCTTCGCGGCCGCTGTCGGTCTCGCCATGGACCGCGACGTCGACTTCGTGGCTGGTCTTCGCGGCAGGATCGTTGACGGTCCCGCTGGCGACCCTTGTGACCTGCCCGCCGTGGGTTGCGGGGGACGCGTGCCAGCGGGCCCATTCGCGGCAGACCTGTTCGAAATGCGGGCCGACAACCTTGCTGTGGAAGGTGGACTGGGCGCGGCGCCAGACGGCGGGGGCGCGTCCGGGGCGTTCCAGATCGCCCCAGGCGGGGCGCATGACCGCGTGGTAGAAGGCGATGAGAGGTTCGGCGATGCGGTAGGCGGAGCGGTTGCGGCGGAAGGCGTCGGCCTCGTGGGTGATCATGCCGACGTTCTGGAGGACGCTGAGTGGGTGGGCGAGGTCGGTGGACTTGCGGCCGAGGTAGTCGGCGATGCCGCCGCGTGCGGCGTTTCCGGCGGCGATGGCGGCCAGGACGGAGTGGTAGAGCGCGGTGTCGTGGAGTTCGGGTTCCTCTGCGAGCAGGTAGCGGGCCTCGCGGAAGAGCGGACGGGCGGGATTGAGGACGGCGCGGGTGACCCAGGCGTCGAAGTCCTGGGGCCCGGCCGGGGCGTCGCCCTGGGTGAACTCGCGGCGGTAGGCGGGGGTGCCGCCGACGATGGCATGGGTGAGCAGTGCGGTGCGCGGGTCGGTGATCTCCCAGAACTCGGCGGCGAGGCGGAAGTCCAGGGTGGGGACGACGAGTTCCAGGCCGGCGCGGCCGCGCAGCGGGGCGTTGCCGGCGAGGAGTCCGCCCATGAAGGACAGGGCGGAGCCGCACAACAGGAGCCGTACCGGGGTGTTGGTGTGCTGGGCGGCGGGGTCGAGGGCACGCTGGATGATCGAGGGGAGGGCGGGGGAGGCCTTGGCGAGGAAGGGGAACTCGTCGATGACCGCGATGGTGGGGCCGCCCCTGTCGGCGATGCGCATGAGCTCGGTGACGGCCTCGTCCCAGTGGGTGAAGCGGAACGGGGTGGGCTGGTCGCGGTGACGGGCGAGGGCTTCGCCGAACTGGCGCAGGGCGTCGGTTTCGGTGGTCTCGGTGGCGGTGAACATGAAGCCGCCGCTTGCCCGCGTGACGGCGTCCAGGAGGAAGGTCTTGCCCTGGCGGCGGCGGCCGGAGACCACGCCGAGGGTGGCGCGCGGGCCGGGCAGGGCGGCGAAGCGGGTCAGCTCGGCCCACTCGAAGTCGCGGTCGAACATCTCGGCAGGTTTGTCCACGGCACACCTCTATATGGATAGGTGCGCTTATTATATCTGGACTTATTCAAGAGTGGGCTGTCATTCGTGCGTGCGTGCCCGGCGTTGGCCCCGGACGGTGGCGAGGGCAGGGATCGGGGCGGGGGGTGGGCGGTGGTCACCGCGATCGTGGATCACCGTGGAGGCCGTCTTGCACCTTTGAAGTGCCAACCCGCCAGCGTTCGAACCGGCATCGCTGTCTCGCTGGTCGCGAACGTCGCAGCCGTTCCCTGCAGTCAGCTCACGGCGGACAGGTGATGCGCCCCGGCCGCCTGTCAGGTACGGCGGGATCCTGACGGAAGGCTGCCATTGTCATCGAGTCGGCGACCTCAGGGCGCGTGCGGACGTGTCCACGTCCCCAGTCCCACCACGGCGCGCGTCAGCGGAGCGCGTCGGCCTGGCCGTGCAGCTGCGCGCGGTTCGCGGCGACCGTACCGTGCGCCCAGCCCTCCCGGTCCCGGGCGTGGGTCTGGCTGCGGTTGTAGGACAGTTCCGCGAACCATTCGTCCACCTGGTCGTCCACCGCCTCGGCCCGGGAAGCCAGCACCGGCAGCAGCCTGGGCCCGTGGTCTTCGCCTGCCGCCTTGGTGGCCTGTCCGGTCGCCCGGCTCAGCCGCTGGGCGATCCGCGTGGCGTAGGCCGTCAGGAAGGACTGCCGGTAGGAGCGGGTGCGCGACGCTCCGTCACGGTAGGTTCGGCTTCCGGCTGCATGGAGCGCGGACTGTGCCTGCACCAGCAGCGAGGTGTACAGCAGCTCCACCGCCCGGGCGTCGGCGGCGAAGCCGACCACGGTGGAGAAGCCCAGGTTCCGCGACCACACCGTGCGGCAGCGGTTGGCCTCTGCCACCGCCTGCAGCAGGTGCACCTTCGGTTCCTCATACGGGGTGTCCACCCCGACACGCACGCCCCCCGGCACCTGCCGGGTGTCCTGCTCAGCGTCCAGCAGCGCCGCGTCGATGCTGTGCTGGGCCATGAGCTGCTGCGCCTTGGCGGTAAGAGCCTCGGCCTCCTCGGGGAACTCGGTGGACTCGGCCTTCGCCAGCAGCCCGCGGACCTTGGCCAGCACCGGAGCCTCCGCACCGCTGCCGCCGGGGGCGGTGCCGGAACCGGCCTCGCACGGGGGTGGCATCAGCTGCGGAATCTCCGGGAGGCCGCTGAGCAGGTCCAGCAGCTCCACCCATGCCCGCCCCAGTACGGTCGGCTGGCACTTCTCGCGGGCGGCCGCACCGGCCAGGTACGCGTCGTCGTCGCCCCACCACACGTCAGCGGACGGGGTTGCCAGTTGGGCTGCCCAGCGCCCGTCCAGGCCCGTGGTCGGGTACGCGCGGTGTTCGGCGGCGATCAGATCGGCCGCGAGTCGCCCGTGCCGCGCCTTGAGTTCACGCCGGGCGGTGCGCACCACATCGGCGGGCTGCCAGCCGCGGTGCCACACCGCGTGCAGTACCTCACTGCCTGCCGCCAGCACCGCGCGGCCCATGCCCGCCTTGGTGAACAGGGCGGCGGCCCGCCCCAGCGCGGCTTCGCGGCGCGCCGTGTCCGCGGGCGGGATGGCACACACCTCGTCCATGGCCTCGTCGAGCAGGTCGGCGACAGTCCGCGGGCCGCGCGGACGCGGTACGGACGCCCCGCCGCCCACCCCGCAGAAGGGATCGCCGCAGTCGCAGCCGCCGTACCCGGACGCGGCGTCGAAGGCCCGTTCCTGCTCCGCCCGGGCACGTTGCCGCGCATCGCGCTGCTTCCTCTTCGCACGCCGTCGTTCCTGGTTGCGTTTGCCCACTGCCGTACCTCATGCTCGCGGAGGTGTTGCCGTCTCCGCACCGAGCGTAGTGGCCAAGGCCGCCCGCTCGCCCACTCTCCTGGGGGTGCGCTTGAATGACCGCATGGCTGTGGTCATGGACGAGGGGACGGTGTACGCGTTCGCCGACGACACCGAGGTCACCGAGGGGCGGACCCTGCTCGCCGACGGTGCGGTGATCGAGGCGGAGAGCGAGCTCCGCGGCATCGGCGGCCTGGTGCGGGACGGCTCGGGCGCCGCTCGCGGTGTATGGGTGCAGGTCGTAGGTCGGGAACTGACGGCGGAATGCGACGGCCCGTGCGCCCTGGCGTCAGGACGCTTGTGCCGGCATGCCGTGGCACTCGCCCTGCACGCCGTCGAACGGCGCCTGCCCTGGCACGCCGCACCCGTCGACGACACCCCCTGTGCCCCCGGCGAAGCCCTGGACGCACTCACCGCCGTGGAGAAGGCCGCGGTGCTGGACCGGCTGCTGGATGCTCGGCCCGAACTGCGCGCGGAAGCAGACCAGTTGGCCGTCCACTTGCTCGCCCCGCATGCCCGCGTCGAACTGACCGCCCTTCAGGAGGGGACTGCGGCCGAGGTCGAGCAGGCCCTGCGCACCCTGGACAGCGACCATCTGAGCACCGGCTATCGCCCGGGCTTCGGGTACACCGACGTATACGAGGCCGCGAGCCGTCTGATCGAGCCGATCATCGAGCAGTACGAGGCCGATGTCCGTCGCCGTCTGGCGCTGGGCATGCCTGACGCGGCCGAGGCTGTGGCCCTCGGCGTACTCGACGGCCTGGGCGCCTGCGAAGGCGACTACGACGGCGACGAGGTGCTGTGCTACGCCGGGGAGGGTCTCGCCGAGACCTATGGGTGCAAGATCCGTGAACTGATGCGCACCGCAGGCCGAGCCGTGGAGTAGACCCGCCTTGCCCTTCATGTGTCTCACCGCGCAGCCGAGGGCTTGGCGCGGTCGCGCGTTGTTCGGGATGCACCTCGATGAACCAGGGCGGATTTCCTCGAGAACGGGCCGCGCCCCTGGCGGTCAAGACGTGGGTTGGCCATCAGATCGTTAGAGAATGTCCGAAGTGCGAATAATGTGCATTTCGATGTTCCCATGGCGTTCCCATTGCGCACCCGAAGGCCTTCCAAAGAGGTTCCCTGGAAGGCCTTCAGGGTGCTGACCTGCACTTTTGTGGTGCCCCCGGCAGGATTCGAACCTGCGACACCCGCTTTAGGAGAGCGGTGCTCTATCCCCTGAGCTACGGAGGCGGGGATCTGTCGGAAAACGTGTCTAAATCCGTTGATCGACAGTGCGGCGCCCGACCCGTGCGGGCCGGACCACCGCGGACAGTGTAGCGGGTGGCGCTTGATGGGTATCGGAGTATCGACGGTAGGTGAGGCCCCACCGGGGCCGGTCGCCGACTCAGGCCGCCTGGTGGCGGTTGATCATGACTCGGGCGACCGAATTGTTGAGCCAGGCGAAGCCGATGTAGTCAGGAGCGCCGCGTCGGCGCCGTAGGCGGGCACCCTCTTGTGCGGGTAGCTCTGGTCGAAGCGCGAGTGCTGGGACTCGCTGTCCTGGCGGAATCCCTTGAGGCGCTTGCCAGCGGGGGTGTCGGGCGGCACCTGCCGCAGGTGCTCGGTTCGGTTGAACCGCTGCCGCTTGCTGACCGGGTCCATCTGGCGATCTTCTTCGGTCTCATCGACGCGGATGCGCACCGTGTGGGGCTTCACGGCACAGGGGATGGTGAGCCGGTGGTAGAACCGGGTGCGCTTACCCGCCCGGCATTCGAGCTCCTCGACCCGTAGCGGGGTGTAGTGGGTCTGGCCATCGACGGTGATGCGGCGCTCGCAGATCCGGGCCTCGGCGACGTAGAGGTCATGGGTGCACGGCCCGTCCTGGTAGCGCTGTACTGGCTGCGGTGTGCATCCGGAGTGCTGGGTCGTGAAGACGAGCAGCCCTTCAGCGATCAGCGGAGCACGGTGCACGCCCCGCAGAGCGGCGTCGTACGTGACTGCGCGCAGGCCGGGGCGCGACGGAGGATCCTGCGGACCATCGCGACGAAGGCGCTCCCTTCGGACGCGCGGTCGGGGTCGTCTTCGGGTGACCTGTGGCGGATGGACTCCAGGGCGAGGATCACGCGACTGTGGGGCGTGTCGGAAAGCCGGATGCCTGCGGAGAGGAACTTGTTCCCGTACACCTGCCGACCGCCGCCCTCGGTGGTCGTTCCGGCGTCTTTGTCCACTCGATGGCGACGGATCTCACCAGTCACCTCGTCGACGGTTTCGTGCTCGGTGTGGGAAGAAGGGGGCGCGGCCACCGTGGCGTCTCCGTGGACGACCTGATGCCGTTCGGGTCGGACGCGGCTGACGCGGTTGCCGGTCTCCGTCATCATCCCGTGGTCCAGAGCCTGCTGGATCCAAAGATCGCGGCTGATGTCACGGACGGTGTCGTAGACGGGCTTGAGCCGGCGTTGGAAGAAGTAGTTCCAGTTGCTGCGGGAAGGGCCGACAGACTTGAGGGCGTCAGCAGTTTCGTCGCCCAGGTGGGCGCGGACCGCCTGGCGTACGGGTGCCCACCACTCCTCCTGCTGGAGATGGGCGGCGGCCGAGCGGGCGGATCCGAACAAGGAGATCGAGCGCAGGAAGATCAGGTAGATGAACGGCGGATAATGGGCAGGCCTGCCGACGCGCTGTCCTGTCGACAGAATGCGGGCCGCTGCGAAGAGGTCGGGGTTGTGGAGCAGGTACCTGAACCTCTCGCTCTGAGTGAGCGGAGGAGCTTCGCGCCCTTTGGGCGGTGGTACGTCGGCACTTGTTCCGAACGCGTCGTCCGGCACGGTACCCATGACGTAGTGCGGCCCTTTCCCGGCCGATCCGCTCTTAGAGCCCAACCGGGCCGCTCTTGTTCGCCTCCTCGAGGTCATTCGGCGTCACCTGCCTGCCCGGTGTGTTGCCAAGCAAGCCCCGCCAGTCCTGCTGCGGCATCGAGGGAAGAGAGTCCAAGCCGCCGGGCGACCTCCGACAGTTGACCTGTCTCGTCCAGGATCTGGCGGGCTACGTAGCGGGTGATGTCTCTGGGCTCGACCTTGCGTTTGCGGTTGGACAGGCCGCTGCGGCGCGCGATGTCGCTGAAGCCGGCGCCAACACTGGCTTGGGCGACGTACGGCGAAGACTTGGCGTTGGTAACGAGTCGGTGCGGGCCGTCACCGGTGCGATCGAGATAGGTGGCACGCAGCCCGAGCACGAAGGCACCCCACGTGCCCAGTGGGCAGGTGCGGGCGCAGGTCCGGGTGGCGCCCCGCGTAGTGATCTGCCGGATGGTGAGATCGAGGTCGCTGGTGGAGGCAGCTGCTGTTTCGGCGCTGTGCAGTCCGGTGAGGAGAAGGGCCAGCAGCGCGGCCCCTGGCCAAGGGATGGAGGCGCTGCCGGACCGTTCTTCCGGGGCTACGTCGTCTGGCGGCCCCTTAGCTTCGCTGTGAGTTCGGCAATGGCCCGCAGGTGACCGTGCAGGGCCAGGACCTCGTCCGCGGACAGGCGGGTCAGATCTGCGAGCAGGACGGGGGGCAGGAACAAGCTCAAAAGATCGTTGTCGTCGAAGGTCTTGTCCTGGCTCCCGAGCTTGGCAGACCTGGCGGACCCGCTCCGTGGCGGAGGAACATTGCTCCTCAGGCGGGCGGAGTCGGCAGGGCGGGTGCCATCTGCTTCATGGTCGGCTGTTGTCGGCGGATCCCGCCGTGGAGCGGATGGTGTTTCATCCGTGGGGCTGTCGAGCGGCTCGTCCTGAGGAGCTGCGCCGCCTCCGATTGTGGGCTCGCTTTCTGGCAGGTATGGCTCTCCCTCTGTATGGCGTGCACCTTCGAACCAGCCCAAGTAGCCGTCGTCTTGTGGAACGAGCATCCCTACGGCGATGAGAAGATCCAGCAGAACGTGCACCTGCTTGAGCCGACGCTCCTCGGCTCGGGCCATAAGCAGCAATTTGGCTGCCAGTCCTTCACGCGACACAGGGCCGTGGCTCAGGCGCTCGCGCACGGTGCGTCCGAACCACTGCCCCCTCCATCGTTCGCGGAGAGCCTGCAGCCCCTCCTCCTCGCTCTTCTTCCAGGCTCGGGCGACCGCCCTTCCTTTCTGGTTCGGTAGGTAGGTCGCGCGGCCGTGACCCGGCATCAATAGACCCGTGTTCATGGCGAAGATCGGGATGAGCCCGCAGTTCTTGGCCGAGAAGCCAGTGGCTTCAGCAAGTCGAACCGCATTGACGGGTACTTCCGCTGAGCATGCTGCCTTGATGACGACCAACTGCTGGTCAGCGCGCATTTTGTACGTGGGCAGTAGCTTTTCGTCGGGCCCCAGCCGCGTGCGTCCCGTCGTCATGGCCGATTACCTCCACTTCGCTGTGCCATCACCTGCTGGCCTTTCCGGATCCGGACATCGGCATGACTGCCCGCCTCCTTGCTGCTTGAATAGCATGTCGGGATGGGCTGCGCATGTCGGGGCCCCGTCCGGCACACTGGTCGCGTGCCTGGAGGAACGAGACGTGGGAAGAGGCCGTGCGAGTACGCCGTTGTCGGCGAGTGGCCGAACGCGGTGATGGACGGATACCGGCCTGCCCAGGTGGGCCAGGCGATTGCGCGGGCACTGGCGGAAACCATGGAGCGTCGGAAGCTCAGCGCAAATGCGCTGGCCGCGGCCTCGGGTGTCAACCGGCAGGTGATCTCGAACATCCTCGCCGGTACGTCGTGGCCGGACATGATGACGGTGGCCAATCTTGAAGCAGCGCTTGGCGAGATGCTCTGGCCGCAGCACGTTGACTGGCCGCTTGACGAGAACGGTGTGCGTCATCAGCCACTGCCGCCGCGGTCTTCCGGCGACGCCGACTAACTCGACGCGGACGCCTCGCAGTCCGTGAGCCGACAACGCATGCGATAACAGCATGAGTGATCGACCTTTTGGCGCAAGAGATTGGCCGAACACCCTCATCGACGCCGCAGTGAACCACTAGCGTCGAAGGTGACGGCTTGCCCGTCGTGAGACCGCCGCCCCGCGCCACGGCGCTGGCCTCCAAACCCTGCCGGGCGTGGGACGGCGGTCGCTCATTTGGGTGCACCCTTCTAGGCGGCCTCCCATGCGCCGGCCAGGCGGTAGAGCGAGCGGATGCCGTCAGCGCCGCGGATCTTCCGCAAGGCTTGTCTCTTGGACAGGCTCTCCAGCAATGTTCGAGTCCGACTCACTGCGCCTTCCGCCTCGCCCTCCAGTTCCACCGCGACATCGCGGGGACTCCAGCCGCGCTCTGGGTCCCGCTCGATGATGCGCATCGCTGCGATGGACCGTCCCCCCGCGATGCGGACGGGGTGGCCATGCGGCGTCTCTGCGGTATGCGAGGAAGGCCCTGAGGTTTCCTCCTCCGTATCCTCCACGGGCGGCGTTTCGGCAGAGTCCGGTGCAGGCGTCGAAGAGCCGGTCTCTCCCTGTCGTCGCGCTTCGCGTAGCCCTCGGCCCTCTTCCACAGCCGCTTGGAAACGGCTCAGGACCCCCTCGGCCTTTTCGCGGTCGGCGATGACCTGGGCGCGCTCCGCGCCCACGCGCTCCGCCTCGGTTTCAAGAGCCGTAATGCTGGCCTTGAGACGGCTCAGGTGCTCGTCCTTCGATGCGATCAGGGCGTCGCACTCGCGGAGCATCGTCTCCATGTCCTTCGCGACCCAGTCTGCGGACGGCGTGAGGCCATCGATCAGGCTCATGCCGCCACCTTAGGGGCGCTGTGGAGCGCTCGTACGCGTATCGAGGGCAGGTGCGCAGAGCTGGGCGAACCTGATCACACGGCGCCTCGCTACGACCGATGCTGTTCGCCCACTTGAGCGCCTGACCGCGCACGAATAGCGCTTGAAGCGCATAACTGCGGAGGGAAGCTGAGGTCCACCTGGCCGGGACAGGAGCGCATCTGAGGCCCGGTGAGCTCCTCGTACTGCTTGCTCATAGCGGCGGCTTCATCCAGCTCACAAAGGGTTTCCGGGATCAGGCCAAGTGCTGTCGCATGTTGCTGAGTTGGCCGTTAGCGGCAAACTCTGCCAGGAGCGACACGTCAGCGGGCAGGCGCACAACCTTGCGGTGCTGGTGCCACCGAGAGCCAGAGGCGACTTGGACGGACGGATGGTCGGCCTTGCATACGCGTGCAAAGGCGTGACCGAGCATCTGTCCACCTAAGGGCTGTCCCGTAATCCCCGGTGGATCAGCGCGCGGCGTCAGATGCGGTGCATCGCAAGGCGGAGGGTCGTCCTCATACTGGGCGTATTCGGGCGATCCGACAACGCAGCGAGGTGCCGTAGCTGTCGTCGTGCGCCCGCCGGGGATTACGGGACAGCCCTTAGGCGCGCATCATCGGTAAGCCAGCGCTGTGAGTTGGCAGGGAGCAGGCCACGGGGCGATACCACTAGCGCCTTGTTTGGGGTGTGTTGGTGAAGGCGGCGAAGCCTGCCGCTGCTGCGGACAGGCCGGTCAAGGTGAGGAAGAGGGCCGGGTAGCCGCCCAGCGGTCCTGCGAGGGCGGCGCCGGCGAAGGGTGCGAGGGCTGCGGCGGTGGCGCCGGGGGCGGCGAGGATTCCGGAGAGGCGGCCGTAGTGGGTGGTTCCCCAGCGGTCGGTGACGGCGGTGGCCTGCAGGAGGGTGAGGTTGCCGCGGACTGTCCCGGCGGCGACCGACAGTGCGATCAGCAGGGCGTACGGGCCTGGGGAGAGTGCGAGGGCGGCTGTGGTGATGCCGCCGAGGGTGATGAGGGCGATGGTCCGCGTCGTCACGCCGGTGTGGCGGGCGAGGGTGGCATAGAGGGTGCAGCCGAGGGTCTGTCCCGCGCCTCCGAGACCGAGGGCCCAGGCGGCTTGGGCGGTGGAGTAGCCGCGCTCGAGCAGGAGGGGGACGAGGGCGATCACGACGGCGGACATGGCGAACGCGGAGAGAGTGAGGGCTGTCGCGAGCATCCAGAAGGGCCGGCGTCGTGTGATCTGCCCGGTGTCTCTGTCGTCTGTGTGCGCGGTGACGGTATGCGGCTGCGGCCAGGGGGCCTTCAGCGCGAAGGCGTGGGCGGGCACGGTGACCACGGCCAGAATCCCCGCCAGCACGGCATAGGTGGCGCGCCAGGAGAGGTGGTCGGCGAGCAGGGCCGTGAAGGGGGCGAAGACGGTGGAGGCCAGGCCGCCGGCCAGGGTGACGATGGTCAGGGCGCGGACGTGCTCGGGTGCCCACCAGCGGGTGATGGCGGCGAAGGCGGGCTGGTAGAAGGTGCAGGCCATGGCGATCCCGGCCAGCGCCCAACCGGCGTAGAAGACAGCCAGGTTCCGGGCCGCTGCGACGACCAGGAGGCTCAGGGTCCCCAGCACCGATCCGGCGGTCATGACGAGTCGCGGGCCACGGTGGTCAAGGACGCGGCCGACGCCTATCCCGGCGAGCGCGGAGACGACCAGCGCCAGGGAGAGCGCAGCCGTTGTCGCCCCGGCGGACCACCCCGTGGCGGCGGTGATCTGCGGGTTCAGGACAGGGAACGCGTAGTAGACGATGCCCCAGCTCGTGATCTGGGTGGCGCAGAGGGCGGGCAGGGCGGCGCGAGGCCGCGACCGGTCCCCCGATCCGGTCGCGGCCACGCGGGCTTGGAGTTCGGTCACGAGAGTCAGCAGCCGCCCGAAGCGGCGGCCGGTGCACCGACGCCGATCTGCAGGGTGGCCGGTGCGGAGCAGCAGCCCCCGCCGTCGGTCCGCTCGGCCTCGGGCTCGTCGAAGAGGCCGGCTCCGCCGCAGACCCCGGTCTCGGGGAGGGTGAGTTCGACGCGGTCGGCGGCTTCGAGGTCGCCGGCGATGGCGGCGGCGACGGAGCGGACCTGCTCGTAACCGGTCATGGCCAGGAACGTGGGGGCGCGGCCGTAGGACTTCATGCCGACGAGGTAGACGCCCTGCTCGGGGTGGGCCAGTTCGCGGTGGCCGTGGGGGTAGACGGTGCCGCAGGAGTGCTGGTTGGGGTCGATGAGCGGTGCGAGCTCGATGGGTGCCTGGAGGCGTTCGTCGAGACCGAGGCGGAGCTCGGACAGGAAGGTCAGGTCCGGGCGGAAGCCGGTGAGCACGATGACCTCGTCGACCGGGTCGAGGCGGCGGCCGTCCTCGCCGACCAGCACCAGGCGGCCGTCCCCGTCGCGGTCAATGGCTTCGGTGCGGAAGCCGGTCACAGCGTCGGCGTACCCGTTGTCGACGGCTGCCTTTGCCGCAAGGCCGAGGGCGCCGCGGGCGGGGAGCTGGTCGGCCTCGCCGCCGCCGAAGGTGGAGCCGCTGATACTCCGACGCAGGATCCAGGCCGCGTGCGTCCCGGTGCCGTCCTCGGCTTGGGCGAGGTCGGCCAGGTAGGCGAGGGCGGTGAAGGCGGAGGCGCCGGAGCCGATGACCGCGGTGCGCTTGCCCGCGTACCGGGCCCGGACGGCGGGGTCCTTGAGGTCGGGGACGCGGTAGGTGATGCGGTCGGCCGCAGTTCGCTCACCGAGGGCGGGCAGGCCGCTCGCGCCGGCCGGGCTGGGTGTGGTCCAGGTGCCGGAGGCGTCGATCACGGCACGGGCGAAGAGGCGCTCTTCGCCTCCTTCGGCGGTGGTGAAGTGGACGACGAAGGGCTGCGTCTCGCGGTCGGCGTCGACGATCCGGTCGCGGCCGGTGCGGGAGACGCCGGTTACGGTGGCACCGAAGCGCACTCTGTCGCCGAGGACATCGGCCAGGGGCTGGAGGTACTGCTCTGCCCAGTCGCCGCCCGACGGATATGTGGTGGCGTCCGGCTTCACCCAGCCGGTCGGGGCCAGCAGCTTTTCCGCCGCCGGATCGGTGAGCTCGCCCCAGGTGGAGAACAGCCGCACGTGCGACCACTTGCGCACCGCGGCGCCCGCCGCGGCACCGGCCTCCAGGATCAGGGGTTCGATGCCGCGGTCGAGCAGGTGGGCGGCGGCTGCCAGGCCGGCGGGGCCGGCCCCGATCACGACGACGGGCAGCTCGGTTGCGCTGGTCTCACTCATCACATCTCTCCGGTCTTGGTTCGGATGCAGGTCTGTTGCGGGGGCGGTGTCAGCAGCAGCCGGTGCTGGTGGCGACGGCTTCTCGCTTGGCCGCCGGGTCGCAGCAGGACCCGGCCTCTTCCGCGGCCTCGCTGGTGCCACAGCAGGGGGATGCTGGCGGTGCTGCCGTAGAGGCCTGCGAGGGGGCCGGTCCGCAGCAGGATGCGGGGGCATCGGCGCGGGTGTCGCTGGACTCGGCGGCGGTGATGGCGGGCTTGTTCATGTCGACTCCCAGGTTGTTTCGAAGTTTGTCGATGCTTGCGTGATCAGCGTGGCACCTGATTCGATGAGTGTCAACATAGATATTCGTCGAAGCTAGGAGTTTCTTCATGGAGCACGCTGACGTCGTGGTGATCGGGGGCGGCCAGTCCGGCCTGGCCACCGCATACGCACTGAACCGGCACGGCCTGACGCCGGTGGTGCCGGAGGCATCCGACCGGACGGCCGGTTCGTGGACCCGCTACTACGACAGCCTCACCCTGTTCTCTCCCGCCCGGTACGGCTCCCTTCCCGGGATGCCGTTCGGCGGTGGGGATCCAGACCGCTACCCCCATCGGGACGAGGTCGCCTCCTACCTGGGCTCCTACGCCGCCCGACTCGATGCCGACGTCCGTACCGGTACGCGCGTCGCCGACGTGACTGCCGCGGGCGGCGGGTTCGTGGTCGGCCTGGACGGCGGGGGCAAGGTGGCGGCGCGGGCTGTCGTCGCGGCGTCCGGTACTTTCGGCCGCCCCTACCGGCCCATCCTTCCGGGCCCGGAGCTCTTCACCGGCACCGTGCTGCATGCTGCCGACTACCGCAGTCCCGCTGAGTTCGCCGGGCAGCGGATCGTGGTGGTGGGGGCGGGCAATTCCGCCGTGCAGATCGCTGCCGAGCTGGCCACCGTCGCGCACGTCACGCTCGCCACCCGCCAGCCAGTGAAGTTCGCCCGCCAACGCATCCTCGGCAGAGACCTGCACTACTGGCTGAAGCGCACCGGCATAGACACCGCCCCGCTCGGCCGCTTCCTGCGCACGCCGCCCACCCAGCCGGTCATCGACGACGGCCGCTACCGCTCCGCCCTCGCCGACGGCCGCCCCGACCGGCGGGCGATGTTCACCGCCCTGGACGGCTCCAAGGTGACGTGGCCGGACGGGACCGCGGAGGTGGTGGACACGATCGTGCTCGCCACCGGATACCGCCCCGACCTCCCCTATCTCGTCGGCCTGGGCGCCCTGGACGGCGCGGGACGACCCCGGCACCGCGACGGCGCCTCCCTCACCTACCCTGGCCTGGCGTTCGTGGGGCTGGAGTGGCAGCGCGCCCTGTCTTCCAACTCGCTGCGCGGCGTCGGCCGCGACGCAGCCCGAGCCGCCCGCCGCCTTGCCGCCGAGCCGGCCCGCCGTTGAGACGTGAAGCGGCCCTGGCCCCATTGGTTCGACGCATGTCAACATAGACGCATGTCGAACGTTAAGGTGCTGCCGCTGCTGGAGCCCGCCGAGTCCGTGGCGCCTTGCTGCCCGCCGCTGACCGAGCGCCCCATGAACGCCGAGGAAGCCGAGAAGGCCGCGAAGATGTTCAAGGCTCTCGGCGACCCGGTACGACTGCGCCTGTTCTCCGCTGTCGCCTCCCACGAGGGTGGCGAGGCATGCGTGTGCGACATCTCCGACGTCGGCGTCTCCCAGCCCACGGTCTCCCACCACCTGAAAAAGCTCAAAGAGGCCGGCCTGCTGACCTCCGAGCGTCGGGGCACCTGGGTGTACTACCGCGTCGAGCCCTCCGTGCTTGCCGCGATGGGCCAACTCCTCACCTCTGCAGCCACGACCTGAACCGAGCGCCCGGGGCGCGCCGCCCGACAAGGACGGCGCCCTTCGCGCGGTTACGGCACATTGCGACACCCGCCCTCACCCTTGCCTTCCAGTGAGGCTATTCATCGACTATCGTCGATTATCGATGAATGCGCCACAGAGCAAGCGTGCCTCGGAGCCGCTCACCCTCGAAGACGCCTCGCTTTATGCCGGGTGGTTCAAAGCCCTGGCCGACCCCATGCGCGTGCGCCTGCTGAACCTGCTCGCCACCGAACGCCGCGCGATGGCCGTCGGAGAGATCGTCGAGCACGTGCCGATCGGCCAGTCAACGGTCTCCCACCACCTGAAGGTCCTGGCCGACGTCCGCTTCGTACTGGCCGAGCGGATCGGCACCTCGACCCGGTACCAGGTCAACAGCGCGTGCCTGGAGTGCTTCCCGGCCGCCGTGCGCGCGATCATGGCCCAGTCGTGAACATCACGCCGCTGACAGAGGCCCACGTCGGCCAGGTACTGCCAACTCGGCGGGTAGTGCATGCCGCGCGCCAGGCCGGCCTCGGACTCCGATGCGAGCCGGCGGTGGAGAGAGGCCACCACGCGGTCGAATGTCGCCGTCATCCAGCGAGGCCCGCAGACCTTCGCCGCCGCCACCGGCCCGAGGTGGTTGACGAAGTGGAACGGCACGGTCGCCGCGTCAAGTGACCGGGCAAACGCCCTGCCGATGCCGCGGGGAAACCGCGCGACGACGCGCACCAGAACGAGCAGTACACGTACCAGCATGTAGCCGAAGAGCATGTGCCCCAGCAGCTGCTTGTTCGTCCACCGGGTGCCCTGAGTGGCCCTGCCCAGGTCGGCGTCTGATGCTGCCCCGAGCAGGCTGTGGAAGGTCTGTCGGGCACGCTCGTAGCCGTCGTACACGGCCTGCCAGTTCATCGGCTCGCTTGCCATGGCTTGCTGCTTCCGCTCGACACTGCGTGGCCGTGGTGATGCCCCCTGACGAGCTGGGTGCCAACCGCCGACGCATCACGGCCTCGGTCAAAGGGTCCCCCGTGAATCCGAACAGCGCCGCGCCACTGCGAGGCCAGCGATGCGACACTCACTGTTCGCTCCGGCTTCGCCCTCCCCGCTCAAATATCGGTGACCATCTATGCACCTGACGAGGCGTCGGCGTGCCTCTCGGACCGGTGCCCGGCACTGGGTCGCGCGCCACCGAGGACTGGGGAGTGCAAGGTGCAGCATCGAGGCAAAGGCCGCAGACGTTTCCTGCCAGTCGCAGCCGCTGTCGCCGCGGCCGCGTGTGCCATGACAGGCGCCGTGCTCATCGTCGTCAATCAGCTCGGCGATTCCAGCGGAAGCGATGACCGTGCGCTGCCGGCCCCGCCCCCGGCCCGGATCGACTGTGCCAAAGAGGGGCAGGTGGCTGGTTCCGGATCGACGGCACAGAGCAATGCGGTGGAGCACTGGATCAAGGAATACCAGCGGGCGTGCCCGTCGGTGCAGATCGCCTACAACCCCGTCGGTTCCGGCGCCGGCGTGGCCCAGTTCATGCGGCAGGCCACGGTTTTCGGCGGTACCGACGGTGCGCTGAAGCCTGCGGACGTCGAGCAGTCGAAGACTGCCTGCCCTGGGGGCCGGGCGATCGACCTGCCGATGGTCGGTGGCCCCGTAGCCCTCGGCTACAACCTCATGGGCGTCGACAATCTCGTGCTCGACGCTCAGACGCTCGCGAGGATCTTCGATTCCGAGATCACCAACTGGGACGATCCGGCGATCCGCAAGCTCAACCCGGGGGTCAAGCTGCCCGACCGGACGATTCAGGCGGTTCACCGGTCCGATGACTCCGGTACCACTCAGAACCTCAACGCCTATCTTTCCGGCGCTGCCCCTGAGGACTGGCCATATCCGAAGGAGAAGGCGTGGCAAGGCAAGGGCGGCCATTCCGAGTCCGGCTCCAGCGCGGTAGCGGGCAATGTGCGTGCCACCGAGGGGGCGATCGGCTACTTCGAGCTCTCCTTCGCCGAGAACATGAAGATCCCTACCGTCAAGATCGACACTGGAGCCTCGAGACCAGTCGAGGCCAGCCCGGACACCGCTTCGGCTGGTATCGCCAGCGCCGAAGTGGTCGGCAAGGGCAAGGACCTGTCTCTGAAGCTCGACTATGCCACGAACGCCGAAGGCGCCTATCCGATCGTCCTGGTCACCTACGAGATCGTCTGTGACAAGGGGAACCAGCGCGAGACACTTCCCGCGCTGAAGTCCTTCCTCACCTACACGGCCAGCGAGGAAGGGCAGAAGATCCTCCCCGGCATTCACTACGCGCCGCTGCCCGAGAACGTCGCTGCTCGGGTGCGACAGGTCGTGGGCACGCTTTCCTGACGGCGTCTTCAACTTTGGCGCCGTGACGGGCCGGGCTCCGTCAGTCCCGCAGAAGTTCGGCGATCTCCCGGGCGGCTTCGCGTGCGGGGCGGCCGACACCGATCAGGGTCGCCGAGGCGGGACCGGTCCAGTCGCCGTAGCCGAGCAGATGCAGGCGGGGTTCAGCTATGGCCCGTGTGCCGCCGGTGGGGATGTGGCCGCGTACCCCACGCAGACCGAGCGGGGCGAGGTGCGACAGCGCAGGCCGGAAGCCGGTGCACCAGACGACGGCGTCCACGTCCTCGCAGGCTCCGTCCGCCCATTCGACGCCGTGCCGGGTGAGCCGGGTGAACATCTGTGACGCCCCGAGAAGTCCTGCCTCACGCGTCGCACGCACCGTCTCCACGGCCACGATGTCGCCGAGGGAGGCGACCCCGCCGGTGTCGGCACGGCCGGCGTCCAGGGCGCGGCGGCGGGCGGTGGCCACATCGAAGAGGGCACGGCCGTCGATGTCGTCGGGCAGGAAGCGTGGCGGGCGTTGCGTAGCCCAGGTCAGTTCGGTGTGCGGGGCGAGATCCGCGGCGATCTGAGCGCCCGAGTTGCCGCCGCCGACCACGATCACGCGCTGCCCGGCGAAATCCTGCGGACTGCGGTACTCGACCGTGTGGAGCTGGGTTCCTCCGAAGGCAGAGCGACCGGGGACAGCGGGCAGGAAGGGGCGGGACCAGGTGCCGGTCGCGCTGATGACAGCGCGGGCGCGCCATTCTTCGGTGTCGGCCTCGATGTGCAGAAGCCTGCCGTCGCGGTGGACTGCCTCCACGCGTACGCCGTGCCGTACGGGGAGCTCGTACCGCTTCTCGTAATCGGCGAGGTACGCGACGACGTGCTGCGCGTCCGGGTAGGTCCGAGCCTCCTGGGGCGGCATGAGCCGTCCCGGCAGTGACGAATAGGCGGCCGGCGAGAACAGGCGCAGGGAGTCCCACATGTGTTGCCAGGCGCCGCCCGGCGTGACATCCGCGTCGAGAATGACGAAGTCCACGCCCAGGCGGCGCAAGTGGTAACCGGCGGCGAGCCCGGCCTGGCCGCCGCCGATCACCACCACCTGCGTCTGCTGGGTCATGCGGCGGGCTGCGCCTCGTTGGCTCGGCCGGGAATGAAGATGAGCGCCACCAGGGCCAGGCCCACGACGGCTCCGGCCAGTTGGGCGCCGATGAACCCGGGGACCGAGGCAGGGGCGATCCCCGCGAAGGTGTCGGTGAACGCGCGGCCGATGGTGACGGCCGGGTTGGCGAAGGACGTGGACGAGGTGAACCAGTACGCGGCGCCGATGTAGGAGGCAACGGCCACGGGAGCGAACCGGAGCCGGTCGGTGCGGGCCAGGCCGAAGATCAGCAGGATGAGACCGGCGGTGGCAACCACCTCACCGAGCAGCAGGTTCCCGGCGGAGCGGTCGTGCGTGGACCACTTCACCAAGGGCTCGCCGAACATCGCATCGGCCAGCACGGCACCGGCGATCGCACCGACGATCTGAGCCGGGACGTACACCGCCGTCTCGCGGGCGGTGACTCCGGCACCGCTACGGCGGGAGGTCCACCACTCGGCGAGGGTGACAGCGGGGTTGAAGTGCGCTCCGGAAACGGGACCGAGCAGGGCGATCAGCACCCCGAGGCCGAAGACCGTGGCGATCGAGTTGGCCAGGAGCTGGAGGCCGACATCTTGCGTGAGTTCGGTGGCCTGGATGCCGGAGCCGACCACGACCGCGACGAGGGCCGCAGTACCGACCAGTTCGGCGGCAGCCCGGGCCACGAGCGGGGTGCGGGGCGGAGTGGCGCCCGGCGCCGACTGCACCTCCGTGCCAGCTATGGGCGAATCCGCTGTGGTCTCGACAGTCGTCTGGGGAGAAGCGGCCTCGGTGGCGCTCAACAGAACTCCTCGATGCGTGCAGTCGCGCGGTGCGCGGTGATCAGGGGCAGGACCGCTTGAGGTTCGCTTCGGCGGTGGCGCGCGCGGTCTTCGCGAGATCGGCGAACTGGCCTGCGAGTGAGTCGATGACTTCGGGCTTCAGCCGGTAGTACGTGAACCGCCCGCATGGCTCGGTCTCGACCACGCCCGCTTCGCGCAGCACCTTCAGGTGGTTGGAGAGGTTGGTCTGCCGCGCGCCGGTCTCTTCGACCAGGTGCGTGGTGCAGAGCGTCTCCTTGGCGAGGAGGGTCACGATCTGGAGCCTGAGCGGGTCGGCCAGAACCCGAATCAGGTCAGTGTCGACTGACGTCATCATGGAGTGATACTTTCACATCAGTGGCCGCTGACGCCACCAGGTGCTGATGTCATTCGTGCCTGATGTTCCCCGCGTGACGTGGCACGACACGGTTCGCGAGACTAGAGAGAGACCTCCATGGCCGAGAAGCCCTCCGTTCTGTTCGTCTGCGTCCACAACGCCGGCCGCTCCCAGATGGCTGCCGGATGGCTGACCCACCTGGCCGGTGACCGCATTGAGGTGCGCTCTGCGGGCTCCGCTCCTGCCGACCAGGTCAACCCGGCTGCGGTCGAGGCCATGCGCGAGGTCGGCATCGACATCTCCGCTGAGACCCCCAAGATCCTGACCGTGGACGCGGTCAAGGAGTCGGACGTCTGCATCACCATGGGCTGCGGCGACACCTGCCCGGTCTTCCCCGGCAAGCGGTACCTGGACTGGCAGCTGGAGGACCCGGCGGGCCAGGGTGTCGACGCCGTACGGCCGATTCGCGACGAGATCAAGAAGCTCGTCGAGGGACTGATCGAGGAGCTCGCCCCGGAGAAGACCGCGTGAACTCCGGAGCGGAGATACGGAACGTCATCGTCATAGGTTCCGGACCCGCCGGATACACCGCCGCTCTGTACACCGCCCGGGCACAGCTCAAGCCCCTGGTCTTCGGCGGCGCGATCTTCGTCGGCGGCTCCCTCACCACGACCACCGAGGTCGAGAACTTCCCCGGATTCCCCGAAGGCGTCGACGGCCCCGTCCTCATGGAGAACATGCGGGCCCAGGCCGAACGCTTCGGCGCCGAGATCATCGAGGACGACGTCGTCTCCGTCGACCTGACGGGCGACGTCAAGGAAGTCACCGACACCGAAGGCACCGTCCACCGGGCCAAGGCAGTGGTCGTCGCCACCGGCTCCGGCTACCGCAAGCTCGGCCTGTCGAACGAGGACGCTCTCTCCGGCCGAGGGGTGTCCTGGTGCGCCACCTGTGACGGCTTCTTCTTCCGCGACCGCGACATCGTCGTGGTCGGCGGTGGAGACACCGCCATGGAAGAGGCCACCTTCCTCACCCGCTTCGCCCGCTCCGTCACCGTCGTCCACCGCCGTGGCACCCTGCGCGCCTCGCAGGTCATGCAGAACCGCGCCTTTGCCGACGACAAGATCTCCTTCGCCTTCAACAGTGAGGTCGCCGCCATCCACGAGGAGAACGGAACCCTCTCCGGGGTGACCCTGCGCGACACATCCAGCGGCGAGACCCGGGAGCTCGCGGCCACGGGACTGTTCATCGCGATCGGCCACAACCCGCGCATCGAACTGTTCAAGGGGCAGCTGGACCTGGACGCAGAGGGCTACCTGAAGGTCGCCTCGCCGTCGACCCGGACGAACATCCCCGGAGTCTTCGCTGCCGGTGACGTTGTCGACCACACCTACCGCCAGGCAATCACCGCAGCCGGCTCCGGCTGCGCCGCGGCCTTGGACGCGGAGCGGTACCTCGCCGCACTCGGGCACGCCGCGGCCGGGGAGCCGGAGCTGACTTCGGTCACCGCCTGACCGACAACACCTGCAGGAGAAGGAAGGAGGCCGCACGTGGCCCTCAAGAGCGTGACGGACGATTCGTTCGAGGCGGACGTCCTCAAGAGCGACAAGCCTGTCCTGGTCGATTTCTGGGCGCCGTGGTGCGGTCCCTGCCGTCAGCTGGTGCCGTCACTGGAGAAGATCGCTGAGGAGCACGGCGACAAGATCGAGGTCGTCAAGCTCAACATCGACGAGAATCCCGACACTGTCGCAAAGTACGGCGTGTTGTCCGTCCCGACGATGAACCTCTACGTCGGCGGTGAGGTGACCCAGACGATCGTCGGCGCCAAACCGAAGGCGGCCATTGAGCGGGAACTCAACGGCGTCATCGGCTGACGTGCCGTTCTTGGCGGGAGTGCGTCAGCGCATCCCCGCCATGAGCCGGCGAGCAGGCGTGGCGAGCGCCGGTCGCCAGCGGATGAACGCCTGATGAAAGAACGTCAGGCCGTCGAGGGGTCGAGGATGTCGCGCACCCGGCGCAGTCCCTCCGCGTTCACGGAGTACCAGACCCATGTGCCGCGGCGCTCCCGGTCCAGCAGGCCGGCCTCTGTCATGAGCTTCAGGTGATGGCTGACGGTCGGCTGGCGCAGGCCGAGGCACTCGGTCAGGTCGCAGACGCATGCCTCGCCGCCGGGGGCGCGCTCGATGAGCCGCAGCAGCTGCAGCCGGGTCGGGTCCGCGATGGCCTTCAGCATGACGGCAAGCCGCTCGGCCTCCGCGCGGTCGATGAGCAGGCAGGACAGACCCGGACCGCAGGTCTCCGCCTTCTCCACCGCGGTCTCGGCCCCGCCGTACGTAGTGATAGCCATCTATTCACCATAGGCGCGGCACCAGTGACCGCCCGGGGATCGAAGGCGCATTCGATCCGTTGTTCACCAAGGGTTCACCTTCCCTGCCCGCCTGGGCATGACATAGATCACTGCCTATAGTTCGAGGCAGGGTCTGGTGCGGATCCTGGAAGGAGCGAGCCATGGATGATCTGGGTCCGCTCGGTCCGGCCATGCCTGCCCTGCGTGATGCCCACGCGGTGATTGACCGCATCTCTCGGCGTCTGTGTGCTCGATACGGCCGTACGTTCTCCCAGCAGACCGTGGAGAGCTACGTGGACGACTGCGCGCTGCTGCTGGCATGCCGGGCCCGCATCGGCAAGCACCTGCCGGTACTGATCGAACGCTTCGCCGACCAGCGCTTGGGCGCGCTCGCCAAAGCATCGGGCCTGACATCGAAGCCTGTGCCGGAAGTCCTCTTCGTGTGCACGGAGAACGCCGGGCGATCCCAACTGGCGGCAGCTCTGCTGCGGCGGCGCGAGGGCGTCGCGGTGTCGGTGCACAGCGCGGGATCCGAACCTGGTGCGGACATCTCTCCGGTCGTTCGCGCACTGCTGAGTGAGCAGGGGCTCAGCACGGGCGAGGAGTTTCCCAAGCCCATCACCAGCGAGGTCGTTGCCGCTGCCGATGTGGTCATCACTCTCGGCTGCGGGGATGCCTGCCCGGTATTGCCCGGCCGCCGCTACCTGAACTGGGATCTGCCCGACCTGTCGGGCCTGGACCTGGAGAGCGCACGACAGGTGCGCGATGCTTTGGAGGCCCGGATCGGTGCTCTGGTGGACGAGCTGACCGAGGCCCGTCCGGCCATTGCATGACCTGCCTCCTGACCTGACTGCCGCGGGCTCCAGCCGCGCCGTCTGCCGTGGCCTGCACATCGGAAGTTTCTGCAGGGCTGCTCCGAGCAGTGGGTTGGCCCGGTCTCAGGGGGAGGATACGGAGTCGGACGGCCGTTGCCGGCCGGGACCAGGGTTGCACTCGAGGCGGTATCCCATGCCGCGGATGGCGTCGATGGTGCAGCAGCTGCTGGGCCCCTCGCGGAGCTTGTTGCGCAACCTGCGCACGTGCACGGTGAGCGTGTTGCTCTCCAAGTGCTCGGTGCCCCAGAGAGCGTGGGTGAGTTCGCTGCGGCTGACCACACGGTTGGCGTGCTGCATCAGGTACCGCAGCAGCATGAATTCACGTACCGGCAACTGCAGCGAGCGTCCGCGTACGTAGACATGTAAGCCTGCGGGATCAAGCTCGATGTCACCGACGGTCAGCGTCTCGGCCGGTCCGTCCCCCTCGGCGCGGCTCGCTGTGAGCAGGGGCAGGATCTCATCCGCGCGATAGGGACGGGCGACGAAGGCCACGGCCCCGGCCTCCACCGCGGCGGTGGCCTCCGTGGCACCGTCGGCGCCCACGCCGACGATGACGGGGACCGGGTGGAGCTTCGCGATCAGTTCGGTGACCTGGGCTGCGCCGACCACTGGCAGGGGCGCAGCGAGGAGCACCGCGCCGGGGTGGTGTGCTCCCACCTGCAGCAGTGCCTCGGCTCCGTCGTGGCAGACGATCGTGCTCACGCCTGCGGCAGCGAAGCGGGCCGTGACGCGTTTGGCGAGTGCCGCGTCCGGCTCGGCCAGCAACAGGTCCGGCGGCCGGCTGGCTTCTGGGCCTCCGCCGCTGCGCTGTTGCGCAGTCACCGGCCGCTGATGTGCCTCTTGGGTCACCCGTTGTACTCCTTCACGTGATGCGCAAAGGGGCGGACATCGGACGTGGTCTCAGCCGAACCGGCCGGAGATGTAGTCCTCGGTCCGCTGGTCGGAGGGATTGCTGAAGAGCGTGCCCGTCTCGTCGTACTCGACGAGACGCCCATGCCGTACCCCCTTGGCGTCGACATCGGCCGAGAAGAAGGCGGTGCGCTCGGAGACCCGGGCGGCCTGCTGCATGTTGTGCGTGACGACGATGATCGTGAACTCCTGAGCCAAGTGCTCCATGAGGTCCTCGATCTTGGCGGTGGCGATCGGGTCGAGCGCCGAGCAGGGCTCGTCCATCAGGATCACCTCGGGCTTGACCGCGATGGTGCGCGCGATGCACAGGCGCTGCTGCTGGCCTCCGGAGAGAGCCAGGGCGGAGGTCTTGAGCTTGTCCTTGACCTCGTCCCACAGAGCGGCGTGGGTCAGGGTCTCTTCGACGAGGTCGTCGAGGTTGCCCTTGAAGCCGCCGACACGGGGGCCGTAGGCGATGTTGTCGTAGATGGACTTCGGAAACGGATTGGGCTTCTGGAAGACCATGCCGATGCGTCGGCGGACCTCGATGGGATCGACCTCGCGTCCGTAGAGGTCCTCGTTGTGGTAACGGACCTTGCCGACCACTCGGGCACCCGGAACGAGATCGTTCATCCGGTTGAAGCAGCGCAGGACGGTGGACTTCCCGCAGCCCGAGGGACCGATCAGCGCGGTGATCTGACGGTGCCCAATGTTCATGTTGACGTCGCGTACGGCCTCGTGGTCGCCGTAGAAAACGGACAGGCTGCCGACTTCGAAGACCGGACTCGCCAGCGGCGGCGGCACCTCGCGGTGGGCGACATGCGGGGGCCGGGTGCCGCCGGAGAGATCGGAGGGAGGGGGCATGGGGCTCTCCTGCTCGGAGTGGGCAGTCGGTTCGGTGCGGTCGGGTATCGGGGACACGGCGCTCACCACCGGCGGGCGAAGTGGTTGCGCAGCCAGATCGCGAGCGAGTTCATGGCCAGCAGGATCACCAGCAGGATGACGATCGCTGCGGATGCCAGTGCGGTGAACTCGGCGCGGGACTGGCTGATCCAGTTGAAGATCTGGATCGGCAGGACAGTGAACTGGCTCTGCACTCCGGTCGGGTTGAACGTGATGAACGTCAGTCCGCCGAGCAGGAGGAGCGGTGCGGCCTCGCCGATGGCTCGGGACAGCGCGAGGATAGAGCCGGTCGCCATGCCGGGCACGGCGGCGGGCAGGACCTGACGCCAGATGGTCTGCCACTGGGTGGCGCCGAGGGCGAGGGATGCCTGCCGGATGGACTGCGGCACAGCACGGATCGCCTCCCTGGAGGAGATGATCACGATGGGCAGGACGAGCAGCGACAGCGTCAGGGACGCGGTCAGCACGGTCTGGCCGAAACCGAGGCCGCGCGCGATCACACCCAGGCCGAGGATGCCGTAGACGATCGAGGGGACCGCCGCGAGGTTCTGGATGTTGATCTCGATGGCCCGGTTCCACCACCGGTGCGGATCGGCGTACTCCTCCAAGTAGATCGCGGTGAGAACGCCGGTGGGCAGGCAGTAGATCGCGGTGAAGGTGATGACCCAGATCGTGCCCATGATCGCCGACTGGGCGCCGGCGTTCGAGGGGTCGATGATGTCGGGGAAGTTGGTCCACAGCTTCGAATTCAGCCGGGGCCAGCCCTCGACGACGACGTAGGTGAGCAGGCCGACGAGGAAGACGACACCGATGGCCAGCGAGGCCCAGAGGCTGAGCTGGAAGAACCTCTCCCGCAGCGGCATACCGCGTCCCTTGAGGCGCGGGACGTCAGGCAGGTCCGTCGTGGTGGCGGTGTGGGAGCTCATTCGTACACCTCGCGGTACTTGCGCACCAGGCGGATGCTGATCAGGTTCATCACGAGCGTCATGGCGAACAGGAGCAGGCCCACGGCGAAGATCGTCTGGTAGCCGGTGGAGCCGGTGGGCAGGTCACCGATGCCGGCCGCTGCGATGAACGCGGTCATCGTCTGCATGCCTTCGAGCGGGTTGAAGGACAGATTCGGACGTCCACCGGCCGCGATGGCGACGATCATCGTCTCGCCGATCGCCCGGGAGATGCCGAGCACGACCGCCGCGACGATGCCGGACAGCGCGGCCGGGAACACCACCCTGGTGGAGACCTGCATGCGTGAGGAGCCGAGCGCGAACGCACCGTCGCGCAGGGAGCGGGGCACGGCGTTCATGGAGTCCTCAGCGAGCGAGGCGATCGTGGGGATGATCATGATGCCCATGACGAATCCCGCCGAAAGCGCGTTGAAGACCTGCGGGGGGTCACCCGCCGGCCAGAAGTCCTGCAGCAGCGGCGTGATCGCCTTGAGCGCGAAGAAGCCGTAGACCACCGTCGGGATGCCGGCGAGGACCTCGAGTACCGGCTTGAAGACGCCGCGTACCCGGCGGCTCGCGTACTCGCTCAGGTAGATCGCGGCGCCGAGCCCGAGCGGGACGGCCACGAGGAGGGCGATGAGGGTGACCATCAGCGTGGCGGTCACCAGGGGGAGGACGCCGAAGTGCGGCGGTTTGAACAGCGGCGCCCAGTCGGTGCCGGTGATGAAGTCGCCGAAGTTCACCTTGCCGAAGAACTCAGCCGCGGGCGGGATCAAGGCAACGACGATGCCGATCGTCGTCAGTACCGAAACCAAGGAAGCGGCCACCAGAAGAACCCTGATGACCCTTTCGCCATAGCGCGGCTGGGACCGCTTCAGGAAGCCGGGGCTTCCCGAAGCGGCCCGCCGCCCGATGCCCGGGGAGGTCATGACTTGTGCTGCTCCCGCAGCGTCTCGAGGTCCTTCTTCAGCTCGGCCTCCTGCTGCGCGTTCAGCGGCACGAATTGGGACTTCTTGGCGATGTCGGCGTTGTTGGCGACGTAGTACTCGACGAACGCCTCGACTTCCTTCCTGTCGAGCGCGGTGGCGTTCGGGTAGATGAACAGCGGGCGGGACAGCGGCTTGTAGGTGCCGTCCTGGACGGTGGCCTGGGTGGGCTCGACGCAGCCGTTGCCGCCGTCGATCTTCAGGACCTTCACCTTGTCCTTGTTCTCCTCGTAGTACGACAGACCGAAGTAACCCATGCCGCCCTTGGAGCCGGAGACGCCCTGGACGGTGACGTTGTCGTCCTCACTGGGCGAGTAGTCGGTGCGGGACTTGCCCTCTTCACCGTTGATGGCCTGGGTGAAGTAGTCGAACGTGCCCGAGTCGGTGCCCGCGCCGAACAGCTCCAGCTTGACGTCCGGGAACTTGGGGTCGATCTGCTTCCAGTTGTTGACCTTGGAGCCGGGCTCCCAGATCTTCTTCAGCTGGTCGACAGTCAGGCACTCGGCGAAGTCGTTGTCCTTGCTCACCACCACGGACAGACCGTCGTTGGCGACTTGGAACTCCTCGTACTTGATGCCCTTCTTCTCGCAGGCCGCTTTCTCCTCGTCCTTGATCGGCCGCGAGGCATCGGAGATGTCCGTCTCGCCGGCGCAGAACTTCTCGAAACCGCCGCCGGTACCGGACGTGCCCACCGTGACCTTCACGCCCGGATTCTGCTGCTGGAAGAGCTGAGCCGCCGCCGTGGACAGGGGAGCCACTGTGCTGGAGCCGTCCACCTTGATCGTGCCGGCGAGCTTGTCACCGCCGCCGCCACCCTGGGAGCCCGCGTCGGCACCGCCGCACGCGCTCGCAGCGAGGATGACAGCTGCCGTCAGAGCCGCCGGAGCCGTGGCCCGGCGCAGCGAAAGGGGGATGTTCACGTAACTCTCGATCCTCGTGAATGCCGGGGGCACCGGCCGGATGGATGAGGTGTGCTGCGCGCGTCGCTTCGGACACCTGAATCGAAGCTCGTCTATGTGAATGCGAGGTGTACGGACCCCTGCCGCGTGATGAATATAGCAATCCATCTATATAGAGGGATCTTGATTTAATCTGCCTCGGGTGCTCTCTGGCCCGTGGAAACCAATACCTGGCCATGCGGAGCTCTTCAGGGCGCTGCGAGTCGGGTGGGGCTGCACGGCGTCTGACGCCTCTCGCGGTCCACCTGCCGGCGGGAGGGCGTGCCCGATTCGTATTCGCCTCTCGCCCGCTTGCGTACGGCCGGGAGCGCCAAAGCGTCACTCACCGATGATCGCCTATATTTCTGCGGGCGAAAACCCCGAATTGCCCGGATTGGGGGTGTCGTGCCGTACCTCGTGTGGGAGGCGCTACGCGACTCCCGACTTGTTGCCGCGGATGGCGTGAGGAGCTCTCATGGCTCCGACCGGCTCGCGTTCACGTTGTCTCAGTGGGAGGGAGCAGTGATCGCCACGTACCAGGTGACCGCAGATTGGTACACAGGCATCACAGCCCTCTGCGTGCCGCATGGAATCGCTGAGCGACTCTTGGCCACGCTCGGAACGGACGCATGGGAGCCATCGGCTTCGCCGGACGACTGGTCCGAGCCGTTGCCACCCATCCTCGGTCGTCAGACCGACCCACGTGGCGACCGGCCTGACCTTGCAGGTGGGAAATGATCTAGTCGTTCGCGGGAAGCGGTCCACTGTGGCAGGGCCATCGCCGCTGGCCAGCGCATTTCGTCGGTTCCCCGCGGGTGGTGGCAGCACTCCGTCTCACCGAGGGTGTCGCCGAGACGACCCGGCAGAGGTTTGAGCAACTGCGGACCGCGTTCATCCACGGCGTGCTCTGCTACGAGCTGTTCACCCTCGTCGAGGACAGCACCCGGCTGGCGCTGGAGCAGGCGCTGCGCGACCGCTTCGCCGCCCATCACAAGGATCAGGAAGTCGAGGTCCGGGACTTCCGAGGGCGCATCCACCGGATCCCGGCCTCGAGCTACCCGGAGTTCTTCCAGCTGCTGCGGAAGATCCGCAACCCGGAGATCCGCATGGGCGGCTCGCACGACTGGACGCGGTTCAACGGCATGCTCGCCGGACTGCTGACGTGGGCCCGCAAGGAAGGGCTGGTACCAGGCCAGCGCAACCGCAGCCGCGACCCCGCCCGCCAGGCACTACGCAACATGGTCGCGCACGGCACCTACCACCTCACCACCCCGGTGGACGCCGCCCGGAGCCTGTCCGACCTCGCGGAGATCATCAACCACCTGTGGGGACAGCCCACCCCCGGAGGACGCCTGTACCCGGCGCCCGTCGACAGGCCCGTCATTGCCATCGGCTGGTCCGCTGAACGGGCCATGACCGTCATGGGACTCGCCGACCAGCTTGCCGACACCCGCGACGACACCGAGCTCACCTACATCCTCGTCCGTGCCGTCCACGGCGACCCCAACCTCATGGAGTTCGACAGCCGAAGGGCGACGACCGCATTCCCCGCGCAGTACATGTGGGGCCCGGGCACGCGGGATGAGGCCCTCGCTTGGCTGGACTGCGAAGATCCCTCTCCCGACCAGTGCGACTACCTCGACCAGGTCGTGCTGGTGCGGACGCTCGATGGGCAGGTCGACCTGCCGTCCTACCCCGTCATCGCGGCCGGGCTACCCAGCGACGAGCAGACGGGCACCTGGTACGCCGTGCGCGTCGACCGGCCTCTAGACGCGCTCGGCCATGTCCGCGCTGTCGTGGGAACCGAGTCCGGACATGCGCCGGACGGAGAATGCAGGAGCTGCCCGGCGGACACTCTGGCCAAGGGCGACATCGCCGCGGTGCTGGAGGCGGCGCGACGCGCCGGTGCGGACACCGAGCCGCTGTATGTCCCGGACGTCCGCACACCCATCGCCGCGTCCTTTCCCCGGCCGCTGCCGTAGGCGGGTATCTGTGCTAAGGGCTGTCCCGTAATCCCCGGTGGATCAGCGCGCGGCGTCAGATGCGGTGCATCGCAAGGCGGAGGGTCGTCCTCATACTGGGCGTATTCGGGCGATCCGACAACGCAGCGAGGTGCCGTAGCTGTCGTCGTGCGCCCGCCGGGGATTACGGGACAGCCCTTAGTTCCAGGGATGACCCGCCAGGCCGTGAGGAGTACGGAAAGATCGGCTGTCATGGACTCGAGAGAAGACTCGGTGCCGTCGGCGAGGGTGGCATAGAGGGTGCGGCCGAGGGTCTGTTGCGTCCCTCCCAGGGGGTGCACACAGCCCTGGCCGAGCATCCCGCCGGCCTGTCGTCGTCGACGCACCAAACGCGCACCGGAAGAGTGAGCAGTTGTGCCGGAGCCGGCGTACTGAAGGTGGAGGGGAACCGACCCACGAAGCCTTTCCGTACCGGAGGTACCTCACCCGTGACCACCAAAGCAGCCCCGGCGCGGGTTGACGACCGCGAGGCGGACGACGCGCAGGGTTGGCAGTTCAACTCATCCCTCGTGCTGACGATGCTGCTGCTTCCGGTGGTTGTGCTGCAGGGGCCGATCCGCCGGGCACTGGCCGCGCCGGTGATGCAGAGCTGGATGACCGTGTTCGTCGCGGTGGTCGTCCAGGCCCTGCCCTTTCTCGTGCTCGGCGTGCTGCTGTCGGCGATCATCGCGGTGTTCGTCCCACCATCGTTTTTCGCCCGCGCGCTGCCGAGGCGGCCTGCCCTGGCGGTGCCGGTGGCCGGGATGGCCGGGGCGGTCCTGCCCGGCTGCGAGTGCGCCTCCGTGCCGGTGGCCGGGGCGCTGGTACGCAGGGGCGTCACCCCCGCTGCGGCGTTGACGTT
This sequence comes from Streptomyces sp. NPDC054841, assembly GCF_053611045.1. Taxonomy (NCBI): domain Bacteria; kingdom Bacillati; phylum Actinomycetota; class Actinomycetes; order Kitasatosporales; family Streptomycetaceae; genus Streptomyces; species Streptomyces sp. NPDC054841. The sequence goes on from NZ_JBSGZO010000004.1 coordinate 41,641, forward strand.
CCTGCTGTCCGCCCCGGCGATCAACCCGATCGTGCTGACCGCCACCGCCGTCGCGTTTCCCGGCAACCCGCGCATGGTCCTCGCCCGGTTCGTGGCGAGTCTGCTCGTGGCGTGCGCGATGGGCTGGTTGTGGCAACGGCTGGGCCGCGCCGACTGGCTGCGCCCACCGACCCATCCGTCGCTCGAGGGCCTCGGCAAGGGGGCGGCATTCTGGGGATCCATACGGCACGACGTGATGCACGCAGGCGGATTCCTCGTCGTCGGCGCGATGGCCGCGGCCACGCTCAAGACCGTGGTACCGGCCGGCTGGCTGCACACCGCGGCCAACAACCCTCTGGTGTCGATCCTCGCCCTGGCGGCGCTTGCGGTGGTGTTGTCGATCTGCTCCGAGGCCGACGCGTTCGTGGCCGCGTCCCTGTCCCAGTTCTCGCTCACCGCCCGGCTGGCATTCCTCGTCGTCGGGCCGATGATCGACCTGAAACTGTTCGCCATGCAGGCCGCCACGTTCGGCCGCGGATTCGCGCTGCGGTTCGCCCCCGCCACCTTCACCCTGGCCGTCCTGGTGTCGGCCCTGGTCGGGGCGGTGCTGCTGTGAACCGGCAGGCGCAAGCAGCCGTGCTGTTCCTCGTCGGCGGCGCGGTGCTGCGTGCGGGCCTCACCGACCTCTATCTGCGCTACGTCAAGGCCGGGCTGCGCCCGTTGCTGCTCGTGGCCGGCATCGTCCTGATCGTCACCGCCGTGGCCACCGTCTGGTACGAACTGCGACGGCCACGCGCGGCCCAGGAGGACCAGCCCGAGCGTGAGCCAGACGACCGGCGCGGCCATGCCCACCGCGAACCACGGATCTCCTGGCTCCTCCTCCTGCCCCTGTTCGCCCTCATCCTGGTCGCCCCACCCGCACTGGGCTCCTACAGCGCCATGCACACCGGCACGGCCCTGCAAGAACCCCCGGGCTTCCCCGTCCTCCCCGCCGACGACCCCCTCCCGCTCGACGTCGTCGACTACGCCGGCCGCGCCGCCTACGACCACGGACGCTCCCTCGGCAACCGCCGGATCAAGGTCACCGGCTTCATCGCCCTCGACCGCGGCGGCGCGCCGTACCTCACCCGCATGGTCCTCAACTGCTGCGCCGCCGACGCTCAACCCGTCAAGATCGGCCTGTCCGGGCGGATTCCGCCCATCCTGCAGCCCGACTCGTGGTTCGAAGTCACCGGCACCTACACCGGCAAGCGGACCAAAGACCCCGTCAACGGCGGCGTCATCCCGTTCATCAACGTCATCCAGGCCAGGCCGGTCCCCGCCCCTCCCAACCAGTACGGAGACTGAAGAGGGCGAGTGCGCCATCTGCCCGAGCAGCCGCCAATGAGTGCGCCACGTCGAACTTCCGGGGAGGCGTACTACTGGCGGCTGCTGCACTGGATGGTCAGGTCCAGCGCTTCGGAGATGCGGCAAGCGGAGGGAGCTTCCACGGCTTCCTCCTACTGTGGCCGACCGTCAGGGACGCGTATCCGCTGCCGGGCGCGCCGAGCCTCGCACGAGTGAAGCGGTGAACCCGTGCCGCGGCGCGGTGAGTACCTGCTGCGCCGGTCCCTGCTCGATGAGCTCGCCGGCGTCCAGTACGGCGATTCGGGCGGCAGCCGCTGCGGTGTCGAGGTCGTGGGTGATCAGGACCAGGGCCAGTTCGGGTCGGTCGCGCAGCAGGACGGCGAGCGTGTCCAGGAGGCCGCGCCGGGTGACCGTGTCGAGGCCGGAGGTGATCTCGTCGCAGATCAGCACCCGCGGCCGGGCGAGCAGGGCCCGGGCGAGCGCGGTCCGCTGCAGTTCGCCGCCGGACAGCTGACCTGGCCTGCGGCGTACCAGCTCTTCCGTGAGGCCGAGGCCGGACAGGGTGTTCAGGGCTTCGGTGAGAGCCTCTCGCGGGTCCGCTCCGCGCAGGCGGACCGCCGTGCGTGCCACCTGGTCGACAACCGGCCGGTATTCGTCGAACGCGGCCCTCGCGTCCTGGAAGACGTACTGGACCGCGGCCAGTTGTTCACGGGTCCGGGCGCGCAAGCTGCGCGGGAGCGGGGTACCGTCGAGCAGGACCTCGCCTTCGTAGTCCCGGTGGAGTCCGGCGAGGCAGCGGGCGAGCGTGGTCTTGCCGCTGCCGGAGCGGCCGACGACGGCCACGCACTCGCCCGCGCGAACGGTGAGTTCGGGGATACGCACCACTTCCTTGGTACTACGGGGGCCGTCGCGGTGCCGCGCAGTGAGACCACGTACTTGGAGTGCTGCGTGTCCTTCACGCGCGGGTGGACGCTCACCCATGTCCCCTTCCGATGCCAGTAGTTCGACGGTCCAGGGATGCCGCGGAGCGAGCCACAGCTGCTCCGCGGGAGCTGCCTCCACCACTCGGCCGCCACGCATGACCAGAACCTCGTCGGCCAGCGCCCGGACGACGTCCAGGTCATGGCTCAGCAGGACCACCGCGATGCCCTGCCGGGCGATCGCCGCCAGCTGGTCGACAATGCGCCGCTTCGTCACCACGTCCTGCCCCGTCGTCGGCTCGTCCGCGACCACGGCCCTCGCACCCAGCAGCAGAGCCTGTGCCAGGACGAGGCGCTGCTGCTGGCCACCCGAGAGCTGGTGCGGATAGCGGCGCAGCAGGGACTCTCCCTCCGGGAGCTGGGCGACGGCGAGGGCCTGCTGGATGCGCGCTCGAGCCGCTGCCCGACGCTCGGGCCCGGGCAGCGTCCGCACCTGGTCGCGGGCGATGTCCCGCAGCAGTAGGCCGACCCGGCGTGCCGGGTTGAGGACGGCGCCGGGGTGCTGGGGTACGTATCCGACGAGACTGTCGGATACGCGCACGTCGCCGGTCACCCGGGCACCCGCCGGGTACTCGCCGAGCAGCGCGAGGCCCGTGGTCGTCTTGCCACTGCCGGACGCGCCGACGAGCGCGGTGACCTTCCCGGGCCGGACCTGAAAGCTGACCCCATCGACGATCGCCCGGCCGCCGATCTCGACGCGTAGGTCCTCGACCTCAGCGACCGCGTCCACGCCCGATTCCTCTCTTCCGGTGAGGCTTTTCCAGTACGGCGTCGAAGAGCAGGTTGCTCCCCATGGTCAGGGCGACGATCAGCAGGGCCGGCACCACCACGGCCCAGGGCTGGACGAACAGCCCCGTACGGTTGCGGTCCACCATCACCGCCCAGTCGGAGGCGTCCGGCGCGACACCGACGCCGAGGAACGCCGCGGTGGCCACGAGGTAGAGGACGCCTGTCAGCCGTACGCCCGCGTCGGCGGCGAGTGTGCGCGTGATCGACCTGCCGACGTAGCCGACGGCCAAGCGCCACCACGTCTCTCCCTGCATACGCAGTGCTTCGACGGCCGGGCGTGAGGCCGCCTCGGCCGCGGCCGCGCGGACGATCCGCCCGGCGTCCGGGATGTTGACCAGGGCCACCAGCAGTGACAGGCCCACTGCCCCCGGCGAGAAGACGGAAGCCACCAGCAGGATCAGCAGCAGCGACGGCACGGCGAGCAGCACGTCCAGGGGCCGCATCAGCAGCTCTTCGAGCCATGTCCGGTGGGTGAGCGCGCTGATGAGTCCGAGCGGAAGGGCCACCAGGTAGGCCAGAGCCGTCGCGGCGAGGGCGACGAGGACCACGGACCGCCCACCGAGCAGTATCTGCTGCCACACATCCCGGCCGACGAAGTCGGTGCCGAGCCGGTGTCCACCACCGAGCGTGAAGGAGGGCGCTCGTGGCCCGGACTCGCCCGCGAAAAGCGGCCCGAGCAGCGCGATGGCGAGCGGTACGACAACGATCACCAGGCCGAGCATGAAGCGTCCCGGCCGGACGCCGGCACGCTTTTTCATGCCGCCACCCCCGCCCGGGGCGCGAAGCGGCGGGCAACCAGGTCGGCGCCCAGATTGAGGACGACAGCGGTCAGCCCGAAGACCACCGCGAGGCCCTGCACCACGGGAACGTCCCGTTCCGCGACAGCATGCATCAGTACCGTTCCCAGCCCGGGGATCACATACAGCGCCTCCACGACGATGACCCCGCACAGCAACCAGTCGACCGTGCGCGCGAGCTGCTGGGCGGCAGGCGCGATCGCGTTGGGCAGCGCGTGCGCGTAACGAATACGGACGCCGGAGATGCCGTAGCGGCGAGCCTGGGCGACATACGGCGAGGCGAGTGCGTCGATCATGCCCGCCCGTACCAGGCGCGCCAGCGAACACACCGGCCGCGACAGCAGGACGAGAACGGGGATCACCAGCGCCGCGGGGTGCGCGAGCAGGTCGGTGCCGTAGCCGACGGCGGTCGGCGGCAGCCAGCCAAGACGCAGAGCGAACACGGTGACCAGCAGCACGCCGAACGCGAACTCCGGGACCGCGTACACGCCGAGCGTCACCGAACTGACGAGCCGGTCCACGAGCCTGCCCTCGTGCCGGGCGGCCAGCACACCGAGGCCGACTCCCACCGGCACCAGCAGCACCACCGTGAGCACGGCGAGCAGCACGGTCGGCCCGAAGCCGTCCGCGATGTACGTACTGACGGGTCGCCCCGAGGCCAGGGAGGTGCCGAAGTCGCCGTGCAGCAGCCCGGCCGCCCAGTCCGCCAGGCGTTCGTGGGCGGGCCGGTCCAGGTGCATCGCCGCACGGATGGCGGCGATCCGCTCAGGGTCGGGCTGGTCGCCGGCGAGTGCCACGGCGGCGTCGCCCGGCAGCGCCTCGGTGAGGGCGAAGACGAGCAGCACGACGGCTGCCGTCTGCGCCCCACCGAGCAGCAGCCGCCGGGCGACCCAGGACCGGGGTCCGATCACGCCAGCCAGACCTTGTCGAAGCGCGCCCAGTCGAGAGAGTTGGCAGGCGCCTTCTGCTCGACGCCCCGGACGCCCCGGGCGGTGCCGAGGATCCAGTCGGCGAAGCCCCAGATCAGGAAGCCGCCCTCGGTGTGCAGGCGGCGCTGCATGCGCTCGTAGACCGCGGCGCGCTCCTCCTTGTCCTTGGTGGACTGTGCCTGCTGGTACAGGGCGTCGAAGTCCTTGTGCCGCCAGTGGGTCGCGTTGGTGGTTGACCCCGTGAGCAGGCGCTGGGAGATGTGGGACTCGATGGGCATGGCGCCGGAGCGGTAGGAGGCCAGGGTCCCGGAGTCGAGGATGTCCTTCCAGTAGCTGTCCTTGCTGCCCAACTTGATCTCGATGGTCACTCCGGCCTTGGCCGCCTGGTCACGGAAGATCGCCGCTGCCTCGGTGAATCCGGAGGCGACGGGGGAGGTGTCGAGGGTGACCTTGAGCTTCTCGGCGCCGGCCTCCTTCAGCAGCTTGCGGGCCCGGTCCAGGTCCTGTTCGCGCTGAGGAAGGCTGCCGGCGTAGTACTCGTAGCCCTTGCCGAACAGGTCGTTGCCGATCTCACCGGCGCCGGACAGGGCGCCGTCGACCAGTTCCTTGCGGTCGGCGATCAGGAAGAACGCCTCGCGGACCCGCTTGTCGTCGAACGGCGGCCGGTCGGTCTTCATGACGAAGCCCTGCATGGCGCTGCCCGGCAGCCGGACGATCTGGATCTGCCCCTTGTTCTCGTGGGCGCGGGCGGTGGCGGGGTTGAGTTCATGGGCGTACTCGACCTGCCCGCCGAGCAGGGCGTTGGTGCGTGCCGATTCCTCGTTGGCGACGACGAATTCCAGCTCGTCGAGGTACGGGGCGCCGTCCCAGTAGGCGTCGTTGCGCTTGAAGACGGCGGACTTGCCGGGCGCGAAGGACACGAAACGGAACGGGCCGCTGCCGACGGGCTTCCTGTCGAAGTCCTGAGCGCCCTCGGGGACGATGTACGCGCCGAACGCGGCAAGTACGTTGGGGAATTCGGCAGTCGGGCGCTTGAGGACGAACTCGACGGTCCGCTCGTCCAGGGCTCTGCTCGCCTTCAGGTCGATGGGCTCCAGTGATGCCTTGGCCCGGAACGCCTTCGCCGGGTCGGCGATGCGGCGGTAGCTGTAGAGGACGTCCTGGGCGGTCACCGGCTTGCCGTCGTGGAAGGTCGCCTTGCGCAGGGTGACCTTCCAGCGGTCCAGGCCCGCGTTCGGCTGCCAGGCCGAGGCGAGCCGGGGCTGTGCGGAAAGGTCGGGTCCGTAGTCGGCGAGCTTGTCGAAGAGGGCCTTGGCGCGGGCGGCGTCGGCGAAGAGGTTGCTCAGGTGCGGGTCGAGGGTCTCGCTGGCACCGCCGCCTGCGAAGGCGGCGCGCAGCCGTCCGCCGCGCTTGGGCTTGCCCTCTGCCTTGGCGGAGGCAGGGGTGGTGCCGGAGCCGGCGCACCCGGCGAGGGCGAGTGCGCCGAGTCCGGCCGCGCCTCCGGCTGCGGCGAGGAAGCCCCGGCGGCGCAGGCCGGGAAAGCGGGAGTCGTCGACGGGGACGTCGTTCATGTGGGTGTCCTTGCTGTGCGAGCGGATATCGGCGTGGGGGGCGACGGCGTGTGGGGTTCAGCGGGCGCGCGTGAGGCGGGCGACGAGATGGAGCCGGTCGGCATCGGCCGTGGCGGCGGGCAGGTCGCCCTCGTGCCAGGGCGGATCGGTGCGCGGACCGGGCCGGTCGTACAGGGCGAGCACCTCGAAGCCGTGAAAGGCGAGGACGTGTCGCAGTTCCTGGGGGAAGAGCAGCCGCCACGCGGAGCGCTGCTCGACGGGTGGCGATCCGTCGTCGGCGGTCCATACACGGGTGCGGCGCAGCAGTTGCGCGGCCCGGTCGACGCGCAGGGTGGTGGTGGACCGGTAGGCGGTGCCCTGCCAGGTGAAGCGGTTGACGGACGGACTGTCGAGGAGTTCCGTCCGGCCGAGGAAGAAGGCCCCGTTGCGCATCTCCGCGACGAGCAGCCCACCGGGTGCCAGGGAGCGTCCGCAGGATGCCAGGAAGCCGTCGAGCTCCTCGTTGGTGTGGCAGTACAGCAGGGCGCTGTCCAGGCACACCACGGCGTCGAAGCACCGTTCGCCCAAGTCGAATGCGCGCAGGTCGGATCGGAAGTAGTCCGGTCCGGGGTGGTGGGTGCGGGCGTACTGCAGCATCGCCTCGGACAGGTCGGCGGCGGTGACCGTACGGCCCGCGCTGTGGAGATACGCGGCGTCGCGGCCCGTACCGCATCCGATGTCCAGGATCCGTGAACCGGCCCCGTACCGGCGCAGACAGTCCTCGGCCCAGCGCCCCGCCAGCCGCGTCTCGTCGGGGAATCGGGCCTCGTACAGGACCGGGTTGTCGGTCAGCAGGTTTGCGTTGCTCATCTGTGTCTCCTCACGCCGGCACCGGTACGGCCGCCACGGGGGCGGGAAGGACACGGAGGCGGTGCAGCCACGCGACGCCCGCAGCCGAGGCGATCCCGAAGGTCAGGCAGCACGCCCAGGGCAGCCACTGCGCTCCCGTGCGCTCACCTGCGTCCATGGCCCAGCCGACGACCGTGTTGCCGACGGCCGCGGCGATGCCCGAGACCGCGTAGAACAGCCCGAAGTAGGTGCCGGTGAGCTCCGGGCGGCCGAAGCGGGGGATCAGCTCCATCACGAACGGCTGGGCGATCATGACGCCCACGTAGAGCAGCACGGCACCGGCCAGGACGGGCAGCGCGCGGAGCACCGCGCCTGCGGCATCGCCGTGCTCCGTCCCGGCGTCCGCCACCACCATGGGCGGTACGAAGGCGAGTCCCATCAGCGCCAGACCGGCGCTGATCCATCGCGCCCGGCTGCCCCGCTCCTTCAGCGCCCGAGTGATGCGCAGCTGCAGCCAGAGGTTGGTGAGGGTGCCGACGAGGAAGACCATGCCGGCCGCGCCGTCCCAGCCAGTGGCCTGGCGCGCCCCTTCCGGTAGCAGCAGATACAGCTGGTTCTCCATGGTGAACATGCCGACCATGGCAACGGCGAACGCCACGAAGCCACGATTGCCGACCACCTCTCGCCAGTCCGCAAGGACGCTGTTCGTGGACGGTGTGACCTCGCGTGCCGGAAGCACAATGGCCTGGGCGACCGTGAGCACCGCGAAGATCCCGGCCGCGGTGAGCGCAGAGGCGCGGAAGTCGACCAGCAGCAGTGCGCTGCCGAGCAGCGGCCCTATCAGGGCGCCGGTGGTCGCGAAGACGTTGAACAGGGCGAAGGCCTCGGCCTTGCGCTCCCCGGCCTCCAGGGTGAGATACGCGCGCACAGCCGGGTTGAACAGCGCCCCGGCCAGTCCGCTGAGTACGGAGGCGGCCAGCAGCACCGGCAGCCCGTCGCCGAGAGCGAAGAGTCCGAAGCCGACGGTGCGCAGCGCGCATCCGGCGATGATGACCCCGCGTGCTCCCAGCCGGTCCGCTGCTGATCCGCCGATGAGGAACAGGCCCTGCTGGCTGAGGTTGCGTATGCCGAGCACGATGCCGACGACAGCGGCCGACAGCCCGAGGTCCTCGCTCAGATGCACGGCGAGGTACGGGATGAGCAGGTAGAAGCCGGTGTTGACGCCGAGCTGGTTGACCAGGAGGAGCCGTATCGCGAGGGGGAAGCTGCGTATCTCGTGCCACGTCCTCACGCGTGTTCACTTTCCGCTTCGGTGCGCGGGCGCACACCTAGGCCGGGGTAGCGGCTCGTCCGTACGGTGCCGTCGGCGCCGCCGATGCCGGTCCACGGATCGTGGGCGAGCAGCAGATGCCCGTCGAGGTCGATCCATCGGGCGCGATCGGCGAGATGTACGGCGGGGGCGATGCCGAGCGTGCTGGCGGTCAGACAGCCGAGCATCAGCTCGGTCCCGGTGTCCGCAATCAGTTCGGCGATCCGCAGTGCTGCGCTGACGCCGCCGCACTTGGCGAGCTTGACGTTGATGCCCTGGACACGTCCGGCGAGGCGGCGGGCGTCCTCGTGGCCGATCGCGTCCTCGTCAGCGATGACCGGCAGCGGCGAGCGTTCGGCGAGGCTCGCCAGCGCCTCGGGGTCGCCGGGTGCGATCGGCTGTTCCACGGCCTCGATTCCCAGCTCTGCGAGGCGGGGCAGCAGCCTCTCGGTCGTGCTGACCGTCCAGGCTCCATTGGGGTCCAGAAGCAGGCGCGCGTGGGGAGCCGCGGCACGCACGGCCCGGACGCGCGTCAGGTCGTCCTCGGGTTCCGGTGCCCCGGCCTTGATCTTGAGAACCGAGAAACCGTCCCGTACCAGGCGGGCGGCCTGGGCTTCGGCCCGGCTCGGCGACGTGATGCCGATGGTGCGGGCGGTCGCGGCGGACGGCGCGACGGAGGCGCCGAGCAGTGCGTGGACCGGGATGCCCGCCTGCTTGCCCAGGAGATCGAGCAGAGCGGACTCGACGGCCGCGGCCACGGCCGGCGGAGTACTCTCGCGGCCTCCGTTGCGCAGGGCCTCCAAGGCGCTCTCCGGTTCGGCGAAGCGGGCCAGCCACTGGGACTCCGCGTGCAGCAGTCGCCCGAGGGTGTCGGCATCGAGGCCGTAGTACACGCTGGTGACGGCCTCGCCGCGGCCGAGCTGGCCTTCGCATTCGATGAACAGCCAGACGGCCTCGCGGGCCGCCATCGTCGAGCGGGATATGCGCAGCGGCTCGGCGAGTTGGAGACGCACGGTGCGCTGACTGACCTTCACGGGTTCTCTTCCAAGCGTGGGGTTTGGCTGTGCAGCGGGTCGGTGACGGCGCTGCACCGCGCCCATCCGGTGGCCTCCACGGCCCGCGGATGCGGGATCTCGACCGGGCGAGTGGCGGCGGTGGCCAGATCGAGACCGTGTGCGGCGGTGAAGTCGTCGTCGTAGACGGTGGAGAGGTAGCGGTGCGGCCCGTCGGGAAAGACGGTGGCGACGACGGCTCCCGGGTGGACACGGGCGGCCCAGGCGGCCACCAGCGCCACAGCTCCGGTGCTCCATCCGCCGCTGACGAAGTTGCCGACGGCCAGCCGTCGGCATGCGTCCGCGGCCTCCGCCGGCCCGACCCAGTGGACTTCGTCGAACGCGTCGTAGGCGACGTTGCGCGGATGGATGCTGCTGCCCAGGCCGCGCATCAGACGCGGTCTGGCGGGCTGGCCGAAGATCGTCGAGCCGGTGGCGTCCACGCCGATGAGCCGGAGCCCGGACCAGTGACGGCGCAGTGGGCCGACGACACCGGCGCTGTGGCCGCCGGTGCCGACGCTGCACACCAGCACGTCCAGGTGGTCGAGCTGTACGGCCAGCTCGGCGGCGAGGGAGGCGTAACCGGCGACGTTGTCGGGATTGTTGTACTGATCGGGCCAGTAGGCGTCCGGCAGCGATGTCAGCAGTGCACGCAACCGGGCCAGCCGGGCGGCCTGCCAGCCGCCCTCGGCAGCCGGGCGGTCGACCAACTCCAGCCGGGCGCCGTACGCGCGCAGCACCTGTCGCATCGAGGGCTCCAGCTCGGTGTCGCCGACCAGCACGATCGGATGCCCCAGGGCCTGGCCGGCGAAGGCCAGCCCGATACCGAGTGTTCCGGAGGTGGACTCCACCACCGGAGCCCCGGGCCGCAGTTCGCCGCGCTCCTTGGCTCCGAGCAGCATGGAGACGGCTGCTCGCGCCTTCATGCCGCCGACGCCGAGACCTTCGAGTTTGGCCCAGAAGCCGGGCTGCGGGCAGGGCAGATCGACGGTGACGCGGGCGAGGGGGGTCCGGCCGAGCAGGGCGAGCAGCTCCCGGTTGCCCGCGGGGCTGAGGACGGCTGTGGTCACAGGGCGGCTCCGGAGCGCTCGCTGCCGCCGTAGCGGTGGACAATTCCGGGCCCGCCGTCGAGCCAGAAGAAGGGATACGGCTCGGCGGACACCGCGCTGACTCCGGCGCCGATGAGGCGCGGCAGCACCGCGCTGCCGGTCTGGGCGAACATCACCAGCGGCTTGCCGTGCCGCAGTGCGTGCTCGCGCAACGGCTCGAAGCTGCCGTTGCCGAGTGTCATGCCCGAGGCGAGGACGGCGTCACAGCATTCCAGTTCCGTGAGCGCGTCGGTGCGTACCGGCTCGCCCCACTCCGTCGTGCCGCCCTTGAGGTCGCAGGGTATGTACGCCAGACCGCGTGCGCGCAGCGCCTCCAGCAGCGAATTGACCACGCCGACGACGAGCACGGTGCGCCCCGGCGGAACATCGAGCAGACCGGTGACGGCCGCGGCTCTCGCCCGGGACTTCTCCAGTGAGCTCCCGGCGGGGAGCGGACGCGGCCGTGCGCCGCTCGCGGAACCATGGGGAAGCACGTGCATCAGGTAGGCATCCAATGCGGCCACCCGTACCGGCAGCAGTTCGTGCGCCAGCAGCCGGGCGATGTCCGCGCCGACGCAGTCGTCGACGGCGCTGTCGGGGAGCCCACCGGGCTCGACCGCGCACGAGCCCACGGCCTCGGCCAGGCGCAGGCTGAGCACTTCGTTCCGGTAACCGCCGCTGCGCCCGTCATGCCGTACGGCCTGGCGCGTGGTGAACGCCACGGCGATCCGCTGGGTCTTCGGGTCGGGTCCGAAACCCCCGCGGAGCACGCGGTCGACGAGTTCGTCGTACGAGCCCGCGGTGACGTTCGTGTGGGTGATGGCGGTCATCGGCCGACCACCTTCGGACAGAGTGCCGAGATCAGGGCCTCGACCCGGTCGCGGGCCCCGAGGCCCTCGGCGTCGGCGGCCATGACGTGGCCCAGGTACTCGTTGTTGCTGCCCGCCGCCTTGACGACCTTGCCGGGCTCGGCGAGCTGGAGCTCCAGCAGGCCCACTGCCGTGCATACGTCGTCGGCGCCGTCGATGGACTCCAGTACTCCCCCGCTGTCCGGCACCAGGAACCCGATGGCCGCGCTGCGCAGGCCAGTGGCTCGTCGGCGCAGGTCCGGTTCGCGGCCGAGGGCCACGTCGACGCAGGCGGCTGCGAGGTCGATCCCCGTCACATGACGGACCAGTTCGGTGATGCGGTTGCCGGCGGGGCGGGGGTTGACCTCCACCACACGTGGCCCGCCGGGCGTCAGCTTGATCTCGGTGTGCGCCACGACCCCGTCCAGTCCGAGGGCCTTCAGCGCCTGAACAGCCGTCTCCGCCGCCGCCTCGGCGTCAGCGGCATCGAGCGCCGCGGGGAACATGTGGCCAGTCTCGATGAACGCCGGCGCCCCACCGATGCTCTTGTCGGTCACCCCGACCACCTGCGCCGTTGCGGCGAACGACACGGTCTCGACGCTGACTTCCGGCCCCCGGAGCAGCTCTTCGAGCAGGACCACGGGCTCGCGGCGCTGTCCTCGCGCGTTGACGGGGAAGTCCGCGAGCGCCCTGTAGGCGCGGGTCAGCTCCGACTCGTCGTCGACGCGTCGGACGAACATCCCGGCGCACAGGTCCACGGGCTTGAGCACCAGCGGGTAACCGATCTCCCGCGCCGCATCGGCGGCCTCGGCCCAGTCCGCGCAGACCGCGAACCGCGGCCCCGGCACTCCGGCATCGGCAAGGACACGACGGGTCGCGTCCTTGCGGCAGGCGTTCTCGACCGCTGCGGAGGAGGGGCCCGGCAGCCCCAGGCGTCCGGCGATCCGCGCGGCCGTCGGAAGGTAGTAGTCGCAGGAGGTGATCACCCCGTCGAAACCCAGTGCACCGTGGGCGCGCTCGACGAAGGGCAGCAACGCCTCGATGTCGTTGGTGTCGGCAGTCAGCACGTTGTGTGCCGCGAGCAGCGGATGCCCGGTCCCCTCAGGGGCGGAGCGCAGGTAGTGGTGCAGATCGCGGGTGAGGAAGGTGAACTCGTGCCCGCCCTCGCGGATCGCTCTCGGCAGCAGCCTGCTCATCGATCCGACCCAGCTCTCGACCATCAGCAGATGGGCCACAGCTTCCTCTTCTCAGAACGCGGGTTGGACTCATGAGGCGTCGATGGCACCCGTCCGGGACGGCCCGCCTTGACGGAGCCACACGGTATCGACAATCGTTTTCATTGTCATCTGATCCAGCGCCGATTCTCTGAATGCGAGACCCGTGACTCCCGCTGCATGCCACCGGGGGCGCGCTGTGCGCCCTCGTGGTCCCTGCCGCCCTGGTCGCAACGCGTGCGTGGACAGCGCCGCGGCCGCGTACCTGGTCAACGGGACCGTCCCCGCGATGGATGTGCACTGCGTCGGCCCCGGCCTGCCGACGCCCCGAGTCCCCGACGAATGAGTTCTCAAGCGAATAAGGAGTCAGCGATGACCGATGCCCTGCAAGACGCACCGCACCCCTCGTACACCGTGCGCCCCGCCACGGTCGCCGACGTGGAGGGAGCGCGCCGCGTGATGCTCGAGACCTTCTACCGGGAATTCGGCTACGGCTACGTACCCGAATGGCACCGCGACGTCGTCGACGTCGTGGGCACCTACCTGGACGACCCCCGGCATCTGCTGCTGGTGGCCGTACACGGCGGTGAGGTGGTGGCCACGACCGGCGTGCGATCGGTCGGTCCCGCTCATCCGCCGCACCCGCGCTGGCTCGCCGAGCGCTACCCGCCGGGAACGACCGCGCAGATCGTCCGTGTCTACGTCAAAGCCGAGCACCGGCGGCACGGTCTGGCGCGGACCCTGGTGCGCAGGGCATGCGACTTCGCCGCCACCACCCCGGGCTACGACAGCATCTATCTGCACACCAATGTCCATGTGGAGGGAGCTGAAGCTTTCTGGCGGAGCATGGCCAAGGAGGTCTTCGACGCCCGGACGACCGGTGAGCACGGTCCCGGTGTCGGCACGGTGCACTTCGAGATCCCGATGCCTCAGTGACGCAAAGCCTGCATTAGAAATGGAATCCATTTTCATGTAGCGTCTGCGTCGCGCCGCCCAGAGAGGACCCGAACCATGGCTGTACCCAAGCGGAAGATGTCCCGCAGCAACACCCGTCACCGCCGCGCTCAGTGGAAGGCGATTACGCCGCAGCTCGTGCCGATCACGGTCGACGGCGTCGCCTATCTGGTGCCGCAGCGGCTGGCCAAGGCGTACGAGCGCGGTCTGCTGCGCCCCGAAGGCTGACGGGCATGGTCGGACGACTGCCCGTCACCATCCTGTCCGGCTTCCTCGGAGCGGGCAAGACCACTCTGCTCAACCATGTGCTGAGCAACCGTGAGGGCCTGCGCGTCGCGGTCATCGTCAATGACATGAGCGAGATCAACATCGACGCCGCACTGGTGCGCGGCGGCGAGGCCGCCCTGTCGCGGACCGAGGAACGCCTGGTCGAGATGACCAACGGGTGCATCTGCTGCACCCTGCGCGACGACCTGCTCGAGGAGGTCGACCGCCTCGCCCGCGAGGACCGCTTCGACTACCTCCTCATCGAGTCCAGCGGCATCTCCGAACCGATGCCCGTCGCAGCGACCTTCGCCTTCCCCCGCGACGACGGCGCCACCCTCGGCGACCTGGCGCGCCTCGACACCATGGTCACGGTCGTCGACGCCGCCAACTTCCTGCCCGAACTGGCAGGCGGGGACGGGCTCGCCGAGCGCGGACTCGACCAGTACGAGGACGACGAACGCACCGTCAGCGACCTGCTGATGGACCAGATCGAGTTCGCCGACGTCATCGTGCTCAACAAGCTCGACCTCGTCGATGCGCGGACCGCCGACCGGCTCCGGGCAGCCCTCACTCGTCTCAACCCGGTGGCCAGGATCGTGGCCGCCACCCGCGGGCGCGTGGACCTCGGCGACGTTCTCGGCACCGGCCTCTTCGACCTGGAGCGCGCGCAACAGGCCCCGGGCTGGGTCATGGAACTCAACGGCGACCACGTCCCGGAGACCGAGGAGTACGGCATCTCCAGCACGGTCTTCCGCTCCGAGGTGCCGTTCCACCCGGGCCGCCTGTGGACATTCGTCACCGAGGAACTCGACAGCGGAACCTTCGGACAGATCCTGCGCTCCAAGGGCTTCTTCTGGCTGGCGAGCCGCCCCCACGTGACCGGACTGTGGTCGCAGGCCGGCACCGTCGCCCGCTTCGAACCCTCTGGCGCCCGGGACACGGACAGCGACGCCCAGGGCCAGGAACTGGTCTTCATCGGCACCGGCCTGCGCACCGAGGCACTCCAGGCCGCCCTGGCCGACTGCCTCATGAAGGAAGGCGAGAGCCTCCCGGCCGTCGATCCGTTTCCCGCGTGGGACACCTACGGCATCGACGACGCATGCGAGCACGAGCACGTGTCCGAGCAGGGGCACGGGCACGAGCACGGCCGCGGCCACGAGCACGCCGAGCTCGTACCGCAGATGTGAAGCCTCCGGGTTGGGCAGTGGTCGCAGCCACGGCACTGCCCAACCCGGTACGGGGGTAGTAGAGGCTGCCATGCCGGTTCGACCGTGTGTCCGACGATGGCGGGCATCAGCCAATCTCCGGGAGTAGCGGATCTCGCGGCTATCGTGATGCCTCTCCCAGACAACCGGAGCCGACGTGAACGAACCGGACGGGTTGCTGAAAGACCTGCGGGTCGACACATCCGGGCAGCCTGCGACGGGCACAAGTCCGGATCGCCCTGCCCCGGCGTCGGTCCTCGTCGCCGGGGCCGTGTCGGTACTGGCGCTCGTCGGGCTCGCCTGGACCGCAGGAGCAGCGGACTGGCTGAGTCACCCCGGCTTCCGTGCGTGGCAGACGATCTGCGTGGCCATCACCGTTCAGGCCCTTCCGTTCCTCATCCTGGGCACGCTGATCTCCGGAGCGGTCAGCGCCTTCGTACCGGCGCATGCGTTCAGCAAGGCGCTCCCGCGCAACCCCGCACTCGCGGTGCCGGTCGCGAGCGCGGCCGGGATCGTGCTGCCGGGCTGCGAGTGCGCCTCCGTACCCGTGGCAGGGAGTCTGATCCGTCGGGGCGTCACACCGGCTGCCGCTTTCGCGTTCCTCCTGTCGGCGCCGGCCGTCAACCCGATCGTGCTGACCGCTACTGCCGTTGCCTTCCCGGGCAGTCCGGAGATGGTTGCCGCCCGGCTCATCGCCTCACTTGCCGTCTCCGCTGCGATGGGCTGGCTGTGGCTGAGGCTCGGGCGTGCGGAGTGGCTGCGGATGCCGGCCCGGCATACCGGCCACCAGCACGGGCACAGCCGATGGGAGGAGTTCCGGCTCGGCTTCCAGCACGACTTCCTGCACGCCGGCGGTTTCCTCGTACTCGGCGCGATGGCTGCGGCGACCTTCAACGTCGCCGTGCCGCGATCGGTGCTGGACACGTTCTCGGGATCGCCCTGGGTGTCGGTGCTGTTCCTCGCCGGGCTCGCCGTCGTCCTCGCCGTCTGCTCGGAGGCCGACGCCTTCGTCGCCGCCTCGCTGACAGGCTTCTCGCCCACGGCCCGCCTGACGTTCATGGTGGTCGGCCCCATGGTCGACGTGAAACTGATAGCCCTGCAGGCGGGAACGTTCGGCCGGTCCTTCGCCCTCCGGTTCTCGGCGGCCACCGCCGTGGTGGCCGTCATCTGCAGTGTTCTCGTCGGGTGGTGGCTGCTGTGAGACGCACCTTCCAGGCGCTGCTGCTCCTGCTGACCGGAGCCGGGGTGCTGCGCGTGTCGCTGTTCAGCGACATCAGCCTGCGCTACGTGAAGGAAGGGCTCCAGCCGTTCCTTGTCGCGTCCGGGATCGTCCTGTGCGCAATGGGACTGATCGGCGCTCGGCGCGACGGGATGCGCCTCGGAGTCCGCCGAGGCCGCCAGGGACCCGACGGGTCCTCCGGCGACGCCACCGTACATGCAGAGCATGGGCACGACCACACCCATGGCCCTCGCATTGCCTGGCTTCTGCTGCCGCCCGCGCTCGCACTGCTCCTCTTCGCCCCGCCGGCCCTGGGCTCCTACACCGCGGTACGTGACAATCCGAAGATCGTCGAGGACTACGAGCGCTTCGAACCACTCCCCGCCCACGGCCCCGCCCCCCTGTCGCTGACCGAGTTCATCGCCCGGGCGCAACAGGACGAGGAGCAGAGCCTCAGGGGCCGCACCGTACTCATGCAGGGGTTTGTCACGCCGGGCAAGGACGGGACCTGGGATCTCACCCGGCTTCTGGTCTCCTGCTGTGCGGCCGACTCCCAGTCGTTGACCGTGACGATGCACGGAGCGAAAGCACCACCCGCCGACACCTGGGTGAAGGTGACCGGTACGTGGCACCCGGGCGGTGATCTGGGCACCACCTCGGCAGCCCTGGCACTTGACGTCGCAACCATCCGGAGAATTCCGGAGCCGCCCGTCCCGTACATCGACCGGGCCCCTTCCATCGGCTGACAGCCCGCTCCGGTGGAAGACGCGAACCGTTGGCGTGACAATCCAAGTGATAACCGTTTCGGTTTCGGTTTCGCTTGCTCGGAGGACGCATATGCGCGTGTCCTCGGCCCGCCGCCCAGCTCGCGGCTCAGCTCGCGGCCCGGCCTTCCTGACCCCGCCGGCGTGGCGGGCAGCCGTGGACAGGGTGGCGGATGGGGGCCGCGCGGTGCTGGCGGTGGGTGGGGTGAGGGGAGCGGCGCGGCTGGGTGAGGGAAGGGCCGGATGCGCAAACGATCAATGACTCTGTGTTATATAGTCCGCCGCAACGTGTAGGTAAGGGGATCGTGGATGACCAATTCCGCCCCACTGGTCTCCGTCCTGGCGGATGTCAGTGAGCTGAGCGACGAAGAGCTGGCCGAGCTGCCGGACACCGTGTTCGGCGCCATCATGTCGCGGCTCAGGGACGACGTGCTGCATCCCTCCGGCGAACCCGTGTCCGCCTTCACGTCGGCGCTCAATCAGGTTCCCTGAGACCTGCTGTGACGTTCCGCCAGTATCTGCTGAAGCTGCATGGGCGGTGCAATCTCTCCTGCACGTACTGCTACGTGTACGAGGCCGCCGACCGGAGCTGGCGTGCGAAGCCCCGTCGAATGGAACTGGCGACCGTACGACAGGTGGCCGGGCGGATCGCCGAGTACCGGCGGAGCGCGGAGACCGCCGGGAGCGCGTCCGGGATCGCCGTCACGTTGCACGGTGGGGAGCCCCTGCTCGTCGGGGCGGGGCATCTCGACGAGACCCTGACCCTGTTGCGGGGCGCCCTGGACGGGACCGCGGGGGGCGTCGCGTACGGGGTGCAGACCAACGGGGTTCTGTTACGGGACGACCCGGAGCTGCTCCGGGTGCTGCACCGGCACGGCGTGCGGGTCGGGGTCAGTGTGGACGGGACCGCTGCCGATCATGACCGCTACCGGCGGTTCGCCGACGGGCGGGGAAGCCACGCGGCGGTCGCGCAGGCGCTGCGGATCCTCGGGGCCGAGGAGAACCGGGCCCTGTTCAGCGGAGTGCTGTGCACGGTCGATCCGACCACCGACCCGGTGGCGACCTACGAGGCGCTGCTGGAGTTCGCGCCGCCCCGGATGGACCTCCTGCTGCCGCACGGGACCTGGGGCAACCCGCCGCCCGGACTGCGCGGCCGGGTGCCCCCGACGGCCCCGCCCGTACCGAATCCCGCACCGCAGCCCCAGCGAAATCCCGTACCGATCCCCGCACCGGACTGTGCACCGCAGCACCTGCAGAATCCCGCACCGGATTCCGCGCCGCAGCCCCCGCAGAATCCCGCACCGAGTCCCGTACCGCAGCCTGGACCGGAAGAGGCAGGGACTCCGTACGCCGACTGGCTCTGCGCCGTCTTCGACCGCTGGTACGGGGCCCCGCGCCGGGAGACCGGGATCCGGCTGTTCGAGGAGCTGATCGTGCTTCTGCTCGGCGGCCGGGCGAGCAGCGAGATGGTGGGGACGGGTTCCGCGGACCTGGTGGTCGTGGAGACGGACGGGTCGCTGGAGCTGGCCGACAGCCTGAAGGCGGCGTACGACGGGGCGGCCTTCACGGGGCTCAGCGTGTTCGGGGACTCCTTCGCCGAGGCCGCCCGGCATCCGGCCTTCCGGACGCCGCGTGCCGCGCCCGTCTGTGCGCGCTGCCCGTTCTCGGGGGTGTGCGGCGGCGGGCTGTACGCGCACCGCCACCGGCCGGGCGCGGAAGATCCCTTCGCGCATCCCACCGTGTACTGCCACGACATGGCCGTCCTCATCGACCACATCCGGCGGCGCCTGGAAGCCGACGTCGCCGCGTTCCGAGCCGAACGGCACACGACCCGGAAAGTGACGGCCCGGTGACCCCGACCTCCCCGCACCTCATCCCCCGTCGGACCTTCCTCGCCCTCGCCCGCGGGCGAGGCGGCGCGGACGCCGTCGCCGTACTGCGGGCCGGGCAGCTGAGCAAGCGGCGGCTGCTGCTGAGCGCGGTGCGCAGGGCTGCCGAGGAGCGGCGGCCCGGGGCGGCCCGTGAGGCGCGGCTCGCCGAGACGTACGAGGAGTTCCGGCGGATCGGGCAGCGGTCCCGCGAGCGCTGGGAGGCGGTGCTGCTCCAGCCGTATCTCGACCTGTGGGCCGCGGGTTGTCTGCGCAGGCTGTACGGGGAGGAGGACGGCGAGCCGCAGCTACGGGGGCTCGCGGAGTTCCTGCGGGCGCCGGGGCCCGTCGTACGACTGGAGGCCGCCGGGCACCGGCTCACGGTGCGGATCGACGACCGGGGGCCGTACCGGCAGGCGCACGGGAAGCCGGTGCCCGGGCCGCTCGACCCGGACGAGCTGCGCGTATGGGAGGGGCTGCTCGCCGAGGCGTGGCGGCTGCTCGCCCACCGGCACCCCTGGTACGCGGAGGCGGTGGGCGCGGGCCTGTCCACCCTGGTGCCGCTGCTGCCGAGGCCCGACGGGACCTCCGTGTCCTCGGCCGTACGACGCGGCTACGGCGCGGTCGGGGTGTCGCTGCCGTCCGACCCGCAGCGGCTCGCCCTCGCCCTGGTCCACGAGTTCCTGCACATCCAGCTCGGAGCGCTGCTCGATCTCGTACCGCTGCACGGGCCGGACTCGGGAGCCCGGTACGACGCGCCGTGGCGGCCCGATCCCCGGCCGGCCGGGGCGCTGCTCCAGGGGACGTACGCGCATCTGGGGGTTTCGGACTTCTGGCGTGTCGAGCCCGGCGCGGGCACCGCGGAGCAGTACGCGCACTGGCGCGGCCGTACCCTCGAAGCCGCCGCCACCCTCCTGGACAGCGGTGAACTCACTGATGACGGGCGGGAGTTCGTGGGGGAGCTGCGCCGGACGCTCATCGGGTGGTAGCCGGAACCGCACCGGCTGGTAGGCGAGTTCTGGCCAGAACGTGACGGGCGGCTTAGCGGATCCGCGCAGAGGGCAATAACCAGCAAACCCAAAGGGTATTGAGCCCCTGCCGGGGCGCTGTGAGTCTGCGTTGAGCAGCCGGAGTCATGGGGGAGCCGGTGGGGCCGTACTTCTTCCTGAGTTACGCCAGGGACGACGACAAAGACGCGTACGTGCACCAGTTCTACGACGACCTCTGCGCGCAGATCATCGAGCTCTCCAACAGCGCGGCCCAGGTCCCCATCGGATTCCGCGACAACAGCTCGATCCGGATCGGTGAGCACTGGAGCGAGCAGCTCGAGATCGCCCTGGGCAGCTGCCACTCGATGGTGGCGCTCTACTCCCCGGCCTACTTCCGCAGTATGTGGTGCTCGCGCGAGGCGGGCGTGATGATGCGCCGCGCCGGCCAGTACTTCGCGCGCACCCAGCGGGGCTCCTCGGCGCTGATCCCCGTGCTGTGGCAGCCGGTCGAGGTGCCGCAGGAGGTGTCCCACATCCAGTACCTGACCGACGGCTTCGGCTCCTGGTACGCGGACGCCGGGTTGCAGCGCCTCCTCCAGCGGGCGCCCACGGGAGAGGACTACAAGGGCGCGGTCCGGCTGATCGCCCAGCGCGTGCTGGACGTCGCCCAGAACGAGGAGCTGCCCGTGCCCGAGCAGCCGGTCCGGCTGGCACAGGAGCCGCTGTCGTTCCAGCCGCGGACCGAGCCGACCAGGCCGGGCAGCACCGTGCAGTTCTTCGTCGCCGCGAGCACCGCCGACACGGCCCCCGGGCACCGCCGCGGCGCGCCCTGCTACGGCCCCGCCGGGCTGGACTGGAATCCGTACCACCCGCAGCAGGAGTACCCGCTCTACCAGCAGGCCCAGCGCCTGGTGACGGCGCAGGGGTACGGGACGGCCTACCGCGAGGTGGGATCCGGCCTCACCCGGCAGCTCAACCAGGCCTGGCGCGACGACCAGGTGACGATCCTGCTCGTGGACGCGTGGAGCGCGCCCGACGCGCCCTACCGTCAGCCGCTGGAGCAGTTCGACCGCACCGAGCATCCCGCGACGGGCGTCCTGGTGCCGTGCCATCCCCGGGAGGAGCGGGACCGGGACGAGCTGTGGATCAAGGTCTCCGAGGTCTTCGAGCGCAAGTCGTCCCGCGGCATGCACGACAGGCAGTTCCAGCTCCGCGTCTGCTTCGACGACTTCAAGAAGGCGCTGGGCCAGATGGTGTCCGCCGCGCAGAACAATCTGATCCGCAAGCGGCACGCCGCCCCGCCGCCCGGTGACGACGACGGGGACGGCGGCGCGATCGCCGTCCGGCCGATCCTGCGCGGCCCCAGCAGCGGCCCGAAGGGCGGGGCCCGTGCGGGCGGCGGCACTCCGTCCGGCCAAAGCGGCGCGCCCGGAAGCGGCACTTCCGGGAGCGGCACGCCCGCGACCCGCCCGCCCCGCTGGTCCGGTGGTCGCGCCCACATTCCGTACGACCCGTATGCCTACGACCCGTACCCGTATCCGCACAGCTCGCATGATCCGCTCGGCCGTCGCCGTGAGGGAGGACCAGGACGATGAAGAGCGCAGGCACACGCGAGCCCGGCACCGCGGGCACGGACGCGCCCGCCACCGCAGCCGGGGGCGAGCCCGGCACGGTCGTCACGTTCTACTCGTTCAAGGGCGGAGTGGGCCGGACGATGGCGCTCGTCAACACCGCCTGGATCCTCGCCGGGAACGGGCTGCGGGTGCTGATGGTCGACTGGGACCTGGAGGCGCCCGGACTGCACCGCTACTTCCACCCCCTGCTCACCGACCCCGAGCTCAGCTCCACCGACGGCGTCATCGACCTCATCCGCGACTACGCGATGCGCGCGGACGAGCCGGGTCCGGGGCCGGGCGGGACCGGGGACAGGACAGCCGAGCAGGACCGGGCCCGGTGGTTCCGTGACCGCTGTGACGTGGACCGGTGCATCGTCGGCGTCCGGGAGGACTTCCCCGACGGCGGGCGGCTGGACTTCCTGCCCGCGGGCCTCCAGGACGACGGCTACTCGGCGGCCGTGTCCACCTTCGACTGGGACCACTTCTACACCCGGCTGCGCGGCGCAGCCTTCCTCACCGCGCTCCGCGACGAGCTGCGCGGCCGCTACGACTACGTCCTGATCGACAGCCGCACGGGCCTGTCCGACACGGCCGGCATCTGCACGGTCCTGCTGCCCGACGTCGTCACCGTCTGCTTCACCCTCAGCGCCCAGTCCATCCAGGGCGCGGCGGCCGTCGCCGAGTCCGTCCGCGCCCAGGTCACCAACCGGCCGGTCCGGATCCTGCCCGCGCCGATGCGCGTCGAGTACGCGGAGCAGAAGAAGCTGGAGGCGGGCCGCGATCTCGCGCGCAGCCGCTTCCTGTCGTTCCTCGACGGCATGAGCAGGGACGAACGCGACCGCTACTGGGGCGATGTGGAGATCCCGTACCGGCCGTTCTTCGCGTACGAGGAGATCCCCGCGCCGGTCGGCGACCGTCCGCACCAGGGCACCAGCCTGCTCGCCGCGTCGGAGCGGCTCACCGGGCGGCTCACCGGCGGCCGGGTGACCCGTCAGCGGCCCATGCCGGAGACCCGGCGGCGCGCGCTGCTGTCCCTGTACGAGCGGACCAAACCGCCCGTGCCCTCCGATCTGTTCCTCAGCTACGCGCCGGCCGACCGGATGTGGGCGGAGTGGATCGCCGCCCGGCTCCGCGCACTGGGCTACCAGACGGTGATGAGCGGCGCCGCCGAGCACGCGGGCTCCGACGCGCAGACCGAGGTGCGCCGCGCGCTGGAGGGATCGGGGCGGATCGTCGTGCTGCTCTCTCCCGACTATGTGCGGCTGCCGCACGCCCACGAGGTGTGGAAGTCCGTCTCGGCCCGTGACCCGGAGGCGTCGCAGCGGATGCTGATCCCTGTCCGCATCCATCCGGCCCCGCTGCCCGTGCCGTTCGGCGATCTGGTCGCCGTCGATCTCGTCGAGCGCGACGACCAGGGCGAGGCGGAGGCCGCGCTGCTGGCGGCGGTGGGGCGGCCCGACCCGCTGGCCGGTGAGCCCGTACGGCCCGCGGGAGCGGACGACGACCAGGGACCGCGCTACCCCGGCACGCCGCCGCCGGTGTGGCATGTGCCCACCCGCAACGCGGCGTTCACCGGGCGCGGGCGGACGCTGGAGGAGATGCGCGACGGGTTCGCGGCGGGCGGCCCCCTGGGCGGGCCGCCACAGGCCGTGTTCGGCATGGGCGGGGTGGGCAAGACCCAGGTCGCCATCGAGTACGCGCACCGCTTCGCCGCCGACTACGACGTGGTCTGGTGGATCAACGCCGGCCAGTCGAGTCTCGTACGGCAGGAACTGGCCGCGCTCGCCGTCCGGTTGGGGCTGCCGTCGGGCGACGACGTGGAGACCACGTCCAACCGGGTGCTGGACGCGCTGCGGCAGGGCCGTCCGTACCGGCGCTGGCTGCTGGTCTTCGACAACGCGGAGCATCCGGAGGAGCTCGCCCCGCTGATCCCGGCCGGCACCGGCCATGTGCTGGTGACCTCGCGCAACCGCGCCTGGGCGGACCGGGCCGCGCAGGTCGAGGTGGAGGTGTTCGCCCGCGAGGAGTCCGTACGGCTGCTGCAGCGGCAGAACCCGGATCTGCCGGAGGCGGACGCCGGGCAGGTCGCGGAGGCGCTCGGTGATCTGCCGCTCGCCATCGCCCAGGCCGCGGCCTGGCTGGAGCAGTCCGCGATGCCGGTGGAGACCTATCTGGAGCTGCTGAGCACCCAGCTCGCGACGATGCTGGAGCAGGAGCCGGCCACCTCCTACCCGCGGTCCGCGGCGGCGACCTGGCTGCTGGCGCTCGCCAAGGTCCGCGAATCGATGCCGGCGGCCGCCCAACTGCTGGAGATCTGCGCGTTCTTCGGCCCGGACCCCATCCCGATGTGGACGCTGTACGGGCAGAAGACGGCGGAGTTGCTGGCGCGGCACGACCGGCGCCTGGTCCACTCGGTCCGGATGGGCGCCCTGTTCGCCGAGATCAACCGGTACGGACTCGCCCGCACCAACCAGAGCGACAAGACCATCAGTGTGCACCGGCTGGTGCAGGAGGTGCTGCGCTCCCAGCTGCCGCGCGAGCGGTGGCCCGTCATGCGCGCCCATGTCCACGCGATCCTCGCCGAGGCCAACCCGAGGAACATGGAGGACCCGGCCTCCTGGGACCGGCACGCCTCGCTGCTGCCGCACATGAAGCCGTCGCGCGCCTTCGCCAGCGAGGACGACGCGGTACGCCGCTGGATCGCCGACTCCGTGCGCTATCTGTGGCGGCGCTCCAACCACAGCGCCGCGGTGGAGACGGCGGAGCGCGCCCTGGCCGTCTGGGAGCCGGTCTTCGGCGAGGACGACGCGCTCGTGATCTATCTGCGCACCCAGTACGCCAACGCGTTGCGCTCCAGCGGCCGGCTGGAGGAGGCGTACGCGATGGACGAGCAGGCGCTGCGCCGCGCCCGCGAGGTGCTCGGCCCCGACGACTACTACACGCTGGTGGCCGCCGCGAACCTCGGCGCGGACCTGCGCGGCAAGGGCGCCTACAGCCAGGCGCGGGACATCGACCGCGAGACGTACGCGGTGAGCCGGCGGGTCTACGACGCCGGTGAGGAGCGCCTGTTGATGGCCGCCAACAATCTCGCCGTCTCGCTGTTCCTGGTCGGTGACCGGTGGGGGGCCCGTGACCTCGACCGGGAAGTGTGGGAGACCCGCAAGGAGGTCCTCGGCAAGGATCATCCGTACACGCTCACCTCGGCCAGCAACTACGCCCGCGGGCTGCGCGAGACCGGATCGGTGAACGAGGCGCTGCGGCTGCTGCAGGAGACGGTCAAGGCGTTCCGCGAGAAGACCGGCGACCGGCATCCCGAGACCCTGCAGGCCGCCCGCAACCTCTCCGCGGTGCTGCGCCGCACCGGCCGGTACGAGGAGGCCAGGGCGCTCAGCACCGAGAACTACGACATCTCGATGTCCGTGCTGGGCCCCGACCACCCGGACACCCTCTCGGCGGCCACGAATCTGGCCTGCGCCCTGGTCGCCACGGGGGACGCGCAGGGGGCGCGGGATCTCGCCCGGGAGGCGCTGAACCGGCACCGGACCCAGCTCGGCGAGCGGCATCCGTTCGCCCTGGCGTGTGCGAACAACCTGGCCGTCTATATGCGGCTGACGGGCGAGCGGGAGGCGGCCCTCGCGCTGTCGCGCAGGACGCTGCAGCAGTACCGGGAGGTGCTCGGACGCGACAATCCGTACACGCTGACGAGCATGATGAACCACGCCACCGACCTGGTCGCGGACGGCGATCTGGAGGGCGCGGTCAGGCTGGGGCGCGAGGCGTACGACGACTTCGTCCGGATACTCAGCGCGGACCACTACGACGCGATCGGCTGCGCGTCGAACCTCGCGATCGACCTGCGGGACTCCGGGGCGGCGGAGGAGGCGCGGGCGCTGCACGAGGACGCGCTGGCGCGGGCGCGGGTGACCATGGGGCCGGAGCATCCGACGACGCGGGCGGTGAAGGACTGGATGCGGCTCGACTCCGACATCGAGCCGCCGGCCACGTAGGGAAGTGTCTTCGAAGTAGCGTCGTCCGCCCGGAGGGCGTGCCGGGCGTCGCCGGGCAGACGGGACTTCGAAGACACGACCCAAGGCCTGCCCGGTGGATCAGGCGGCCCGGCGAGATCCACCGGAGGGGCCCGAGGGGCCATGGAGCGGCCTTGACGGGGTGCGGGGCGGAACATAGCGTCGGCCCTTGCTGAGCAAGCGCTTAGGGAGGGAAACCGAACGTGCCGCACCCCCAGGACTCCGCAGGTCTCGTCCAGGACTACGCAGGTCTCCTCACCGCGCCCGGGGCGCCCTTCGCCGCCGCGGACGGGGTGTACGCGTCCGGGCCGCGCACGCTGCGCGAGTTCGTCGAGGCCACCTGGGCGTTCGGGGACCGCCCGTTCCTGGTGGCGGAGAGCGGGACGTACACGTACGGGGAGTTCTTCGCGGCCGCTTCGTCGCTGGCAGGGCGGCTCGTCGAGGTGTACGGGCTGCGGCCCGGCGACCGGGCCGTCGTGGCGATGCGCAACCACCCCGAATGGCAGATCGCCTTCTGGGCGGCGCAGTTGGCCGGTCTGGTGGCCGTACCGCTGAACGCATGGTGGACCGAGGAGGAGTTCGCGTACGCCCTCGACGACTGCACGCCCGGGGTGCTGCTCGTCGACGGGGAGCGGCTGCCGAGGGTGGAGAAGTGGGCGCGCGGGCGGGTGCCCGTCGTCGTCTTCCACCACGACGGGCCGGCCGGTGAGGGCGTGGAGCGGTACGAGGACCTCCCTGCCCCCGACGCTGCCGCCGCGCCGCCGGACGTGGAGGTGCGGGCCGAGGACGACGCCACGATCATCTACACCTCCGGGACCACCGGCCGGCCCAAGGGCGCCGTCGCCACCCAGCTCGCCCAGGCCGGGGCCGCGATGAACCCCCGCTACACCGCGGCGGCCTCCGCGCTCGCGCGGGGCGTCCTCCCCGGGCAGGGGCCCGCGCCGGTGAGCCTCATGACCTTCCCCTTCTTCCATGTGGCGGCCTTCACCACGCTGTACTCGGTGATGGCTGTCGGCGGGACGCTCGTCCTCATGCGCAAGTGGGACGCAGGCAAGGCGCTCGCGCTGATCGAGAAGCACGGCGTCACGCACTACTCCGGGGTACCCACGACCGCGCTCCAGTTGCTGGACGTCGCGGAACGCGAAGATGCCGCGCTGGAGACCCTCACGCACCTCAACACGGGCGGGGCCGCCGCGCCGCCCGGTCTCGTCGCGCGGCTCACCGCCCGCTACGGGCAGCGGATCGAGCCCCGCAACGGCTACGGGCTGACCGAGACCAGCGGGGGAGTGACGGCCAACTTCGGTACCGAGTACCGGCAGTTCCCGGACAGTGTGGGGCGGCCCACCCCCGCCACCGAGGTGCGGATCGCCGGGCCGGACGGTGAGGCGCTGCCGGAGGGCGACGCCGGTGAGCTGTGGCTGCGCGGGCAGTCCCTGGTGCGCGGGTACTGGGGCGACGAGGACGCCACGCGGAAGGCGTTCACGCCGGACGGCTGGTTCAGGACCGGCGACGTCGCGACCGTACGGGACGGCCGGGTCTCGATCGTCGACCGGCTCAAGGACATGGTCGTCCGCGGCGGCGAGAACGTGTACTGCGTCGAGGTCGAGGCCGCCCTGCACGACCATCCGGACGTGGCCGACGCCGCCGTCCTGGGCGTTCCGCACCCCGTCCTCGGGGAGGAGGTCGCCGCCGTGGTCCAGCGCCGGCCGGGCGCCACGGTCACCGCCGGTGAACTGCGGGCGCACGTCGGCAGGAGCCTCGCCGCGTTCAAGGTGCCGGCGCATGTCGTCGTGGGGGACGAGTCGTTGCCCCGCAATCCCACCGGGAAGATCCTCAAGCGGGAGCTGCGCGGGCCGCTCGCGGAGCGTCTCGGCAAGGGCTGACCCAGCAGCCCGGGAACGGCTGACCGAGCAGCAGCCCGGGAGCGGCTGACCGAGCAGCCCGGGAACAGCTGACCGGGCAGGTCAGGAACGGGTGACGCGCACCCGGTAGGTGCCCTTCGCGGTCTCCGACAGCACCGTGATCCGGATCTTGTTGCGCGGGTCGGTGAACGACTCACCCGGCCGGTAGGGGGCGTCCGACAGTTCGGCGTGCACATTGGGCCGCCGGGTGCAGCCGCCGCTGTCCTTGTCGCTGTCGACGACCGACACCGGACCCTGACCGGTGTCGATGTCCGTCTCGATGCGGTAGACGAGGACGCCCGGCTCGCAGACGGCCTCGTCGTTGCCCGCCCGGGTGCGTACCTCCACGGCGTAGCCGGAGTCGGCGGCGAACGGGACGAAGACCAGTTTGCGGCCGCCCCTGGTGGCCAGCGGGGTCAGCTCGTACTCACTGCTGCCGGACTCGGAGGCGCAGCCGACCTGGTTGTTGTCGAGCCAGCCCAGCTTCCACTTGTGCCAGCCGAGCAGATCGTTGTTGGCGCCCCAGTCCTCGGACATGATGTCCCAGTGGCCGACCGCGCCGCCGCCCTCCGAGGTGTAGAGGTCGGGCAGGCCGAAGACATGGCCGTTCTCATGGGGCAGCACCCGGTAGCCCGTCTCGGAGTAGGTACCCGAGCCGTCGTCCTGACGGCTGTAGACGAACGAGGTGTTCCCCAGCGCCACCCCGTCCGCGTAGGGCGCGTCCGGGTTGCCGGAGAAGGTCACGGACAGCACGGTGTCCAGCGCCGAAGGACCCGCGTTCGGCGTGACCAGGATGTTGACCAGGTCGTACGCGCTGAAGTCCACCTGGTGGTCGGTGGCGGCCACGATGTCCTGCACGAGCTGGCGGTAGCCCGGCTCGTACGGTGCTCCGCGCTCTATTCCGTACGCGGCGAACGGCATGGGCATCCGCAGCCAGTGCGCGAGCGGGACCTCGGGACGGTAGACGAGACGCCCGTACGAACTGGTGGCGTACCACTGCTCGGTCTGCGGGAAGAACTCCCCGAAGCGGTCCAGGGCGGCGCCCGCCCCCTCCGCGTCCGGAAAGTCGATCATCAGGTTGAGCGCGCGGACCTCGCCCGTGGAGCGTGCGTAGCCGGGCGGCGTCGGTACGCCCTCCGACATCTGCACGCCCGTGGCGGCGGCGATCCGGCACGGGCCGAGCGCCGACTCCTCGGCCGTGGCCACCGGTCCGGCCTGGGCTCGCGAAGGATCCGGGAGGGTCGAGCTCGCCGAGGTCAGCGCGGCGAGAGAGAGCACCGCTGCAGCGCCGAGCACGCACGGTCTGCGTATCCGGCGGCGGGTGTGCTGCATGCGTCCTCCGCCTTCGGGTCCGCGGCAGCCGGCCGGTCCCGCGCTGCGCTCCGTTCGATCAGCCTGGTTCGGGCGGTGGGAGGGCGCGCGCCGGGTGAGCCGATCGTGCGACACGGCGGACAGGCGAATATGACCCAGGTCACATCGATTCTTTTCCGGACCGGGAAATATCCGGGGAGTGACTCCCCGTTTGCACGTGTGTCCCCACGAACCGGGGACGAGGTCCCCGGTTATGCGGGGGTGTGGTGACTCGACATGACCAGAGAGGGAGTGGAGCCGTGAACTCCGCCACCGCCACCGCCACCGGCACCGGCACCGGCACCGGCACCGGCACCGGCACCGCGGTGCGCCGCGCATCCCGGCCGCGGGCCGACGCGCTGCGCAACCGGGAGCGGATCGTGACGGCGGCCCGCGAGATGTTCGTCGAGTTCGGCCCCGAGGTGCCGCTCGACGAGGTTGCCCGCCGTGCCGGCGTCGGCAACGCGACCCTCTACCGGAACTTCGCGGACCGGGACGCCCTCGTCCACGAGGTCGTCCTCTCCGTCATGCGCCGCACCACGGACCGGGCGGAGGAGGCGGTCGCCGAGGAGGCGGACCCCTTCGCCGCGCTGTGCCGCTTCACCCACGCCGCCGCCGACGAGCGGATCGGCGCCCTGTGCCCGATGCTGTCCGGCAGCTTCGACCGGGACCACCCCGAACTGCTCGCCGAGCGCGACCGGCTCGAAGGGGCCGTCCAGGGCCTCGTCCGGCGCGCACAGGCCGCGGGCCGGCTCCGTACGGACATCGCCGTCGGAGATCTGATGGTGGCGCTCTCCCAGCTCACCCGGCCGCTGCCGGGCACCGGTTGCCCGGAGTTCGACCAGTTCACCCACCGCCATCTGCAGTTGTTCCTCGACGGACTCGAAGCGCCCGCGCGCTCCGAACTCCCGGGCGCGGCCGTGACCTTGGAGGACCTGCGACGCAAGCCCTGACCCCTGCGGCGGCCCGGCGCGCGCCGTGACCCGCCGTACGCGACTTCCCCGGCCCGCACCGTACTGACGACACCCCACTCCCCGGCTGACGACAGCCCGTCCCGTACCGACGGCAGTTCAGCCCGTACTGACGACATCCCACCCCCGGCCGCCGACAGCCGGACCCGTACTGACGACCTTTTCTCACCACTTCGCACCCTTAGGTGGCTTCCTCCATGTCAAAAACGGCCGAGACTCACCTCCCGGACGCCGTCCGCCCCGATCCGAGTCGCTGGAAAGCGCTCGTCTTCATAGCCCTGGCCCAGCTCATGGTCGTGCTCGACGCGACGATCGTGAACATCGCGCTGCCCTCCGCCCAGCAGGACCTGGGGATCTCGGACGGCAACCGCCAGTGGGTCATCACCGCCTACGCCCTCGCCTTCGGTGGACTGCTGCTGTTCGGCGGACGCATCGCCGACCTGTGGGGCCGCAAGCGCACCTTCGTCGTCGGTCTGCTCGGCTTCGCCGCCGCTTCCGCGCTCGGCGGCGCCGCGAGCGGTGAGGCCATGCTGCTCGGGTCGCGCGCCCTGCAGGGTGCCTTCGGCGCGCTGCTCGCCCCGGCCGCCCTGTCGCTGCTCGCGGTGATGTTCACCGACGCCAAGGAGCGGGCCAAGGCCTTCGGCATCTACGGTGCGATCGCCGGCGGTGGCGGCGCGGTCGGTCTGATCCTCGGTGGCTTCCTGACCGAATACCTGGACTGGCGCTGGACGTTCTACGTCAACATCCCCTTCGCGATCGTCGCCGCGGCGGGCGCGTACTTCGTCATCCGCGAGCCGGCCGGCGGCCGCAACCGCTCGCCGCTCGACATCCCCGGCGTCATCCTGTCCACCCTCGGTCTGGTGGCGCTGGTCTACGGCTTCACGCGCGCCGAGTCCGACGGCTGGTCGGACGCGACGACGATCGGCCTGTTCGTCGCCTCCGCCGTGCTGCTCGCCGCCTTCGTCGCGGTCGAGGCCCGGGTGAAGTCGCCGCTGCTGCCGCTGCGCGTCCTGACCGAGCGCAATCGCGGCGGTGTCTACCTCTCGCTCGGTCTCGCCATCATCGCGATGTTCGGCCTCTTCCTCTTCCTCACCTACTACCTGCAGGTCGTGAAGGGCTTCTCGCCGGTCAAGACGGGCTTCGCCTTCCTGCCGATGATCGCGGGCATGATCACGGGCTCCACGCAGATCGGCGCCCGGCTGATGACCCGCATCCCGCCGCGGCTGCTCATGGGTCCGGGCTTCCTGGTCGCCGCGGTCGGCATGCTGCTTCTGACGCAGCTGGAGGTCGGATCCTCGTACGCCGGCCTGATCCTGCCGGCGCAGCTGCTGCTCGGTCTCGGTATGGGTACGGCCTTCATGCCGGCCATGTCGCTCGCCACCTACGGCGTCGAGGCCCGGGACGCGGGTGTCGCCTCCGCGATGGTGAACACCTCGCAGCAGGTCGGCGGCGCGATCGGCACGGCCCTGCTGAACACCATCGCGGCGTCCGCGACCACGTCCTACATCACCTCGCACGCGGCTGCCGCGACGAGCCCCGAGGCCCAGGAGCTGCTCCAGCTGCGGGGCATGGTGCACGGCTACTCCAGCGCCATCTGGTGGGCCGTCGGCATCCTGGCCGTCTCCGCCGCGATCGCGTTCACCTTCATCAACTCCGGACGGCCCGGCTCCACGGCCGTGGCGTCCTCCGAGGAGGGTGTCGAGGGCGAGGTGAAGATCCCGGTCGTCGCGCACTGAGACGGGGGGCCGGGGGGCGTCGCCCCTCGG